>JBAYJY010000010.1:0-52017 GCA_041664945.1 bacterium
TCAAAGCTGACGCGGGGAAAACATACATCATTACAGCAGTCCGTTGAGATGTAGTTCGTTCTTTACAGCCTTCCGGATTTGGCGCGGCTTTCAATACGGTAGATAAATGCGAGCACTTCAGCTACTGCCTGATACAGTTCGTAGGGGATATTGTCGCCGAGATCCATTTTCACGAGCAGTTCGACGAGCGAACGGTCCTGATGCAGCGGAACGCCGTGTTCGCGAGCAAGCTCGATAATTCTTTCGGCCACATAGCCTTTGCCGCTCGCAACTACTTTCGGCGAACTGTCATTATCGACATCATAAGAAAGCGCTGCGGCTTTTTGTTTTTCTTCCGTTTTGTTTTTATCCATAATATCAGATCCTGAAATCGACAGCTGTCGCCGGAGGCGAGTCCGGCGGCGCGTCGTCGGTTCCGGTTTTGCGGCGCCGCACGCCGACGGCGACAGTGTTTTGCTGATAAGCGGTATTATTCAGGCCCTCCCGAAGTTCGTCAGCGTGTTTTTCCAGGACTTTTCTGCGCCTGTTGTCCTGAACCTCGATGTCGCATTTAATGCCTTTATTCGGATAAGTTCTGAGAGCGATGGAAGTCAGCCCGAGGAACTCGGTGTCGAGAATAATGACGAGATGCGAGTCGAAAGGATTGAGCGGTTTTATGCCTTTCTTTTTGTCTGTGAGTTCTTCCTCGCGCCTGTAGATTTTCAACTTGCCGATTTCGACACGGTCACCGACCTGAATCGGAAAGAAAGTGACATATGAGTCGAGCGGGCCGGAGCCGGTGTGGTGAACGAGGTTAGCGACGTTCGCCGATTGAAGTCCGGCGGAAAGATTTCGCATAACGTTAACTGGCATGTCCTGAGCCGTTTCAGAGCGTGAAAGAGCCATCCGGACGTCGGGGAGATTGTTGAAATTGCGGCCGAGGAACTCGATTTCGCGCTTAAAGGCGGGGCTGTCGAGAATGGTCCGGAGGCGTTCGGCGGCCGCAGCCGCATCGGGGTTGGAGGCGAGTTGCTTTGCGACATTCTGATCCGGCGCGTCTGCGGCTGACTTCAGCGCCTGTTGCGAGAATTGCGCGGCCGCTTTAAGAAATTCGTTTATTTGCGGATTGGCTTCGGCGTCGAATTTAAAATTGAGCAGCGGCGCGAGGCGAGCGACTGTCGACACGACCTGTTCCTTTGTAATAACTGCAGCTTGATCGGGTTGAAGGGAAGCGTCATCATTAGCCTGCAACTGCTGAAGAATATTCTGGAAATCGGCAGTGGCTTCAAGAAAATTGCGGGGCAGGGCGGCGAGCGATGAATTAAAAATAGAAGGATAGGAGTTCGCGCGCGGATCGACGCCGGCCGCGGTTTCGAGTTCGATCGCCTGAGCGAGAATCTGGCTTATCGACGCGCGAGCGGCGTCGAGACGCGCGGCGGGCGATTTCAGATCGAGCGATTGCGAGAGCGATTCGTTCAGAGCGGAGCGAAGAGGCTCAAAAGTCTGAGCGTCCTGTTCCGAAAAAGAGATGTCATTAATTTGAGCGGCGAGAGATTGAAGCGCGCGTTCGATCGAGGCTGTATCCGGAGGCGTCGACTGCGGAATGACTTTCAGCATAGTAAGGAGTTGGTCGACGAAAGAGGAGCGAGCGTCTGCGCCCGGGACTTGAGTCAGGCCGATCTCTGTGAGCGCCTGCAAGCGCGATTCGGTCGATTGAAGGAAGCCGCGGATAAAGTTCGGGAGCAGTTCGGCGATGGCGGCTGGGTCGTCGCCGGACGGAGCTGCGAGTTGTTGCAGAAAACTATTGAGCGAAGCGCTGTCGATGTGTGAGCCGGTTTGATCCGCCGCCGGTTGCTGAACTGCGCGGAAAACGGCGTCGCCGACAGCTTTCATGTTGGAAGGCAGCGCTTCCAGGTCGCGTTTCATTGCGGGAAGCGAATGGAGAAGGTCGCGGGAGAGGGGCAGGCCTTCCTTGATGACGGCGGCGGCGAACTCGACCATATTCTTGTCGGCTGTTTGCGGGAGCGCCATTAGCATGTCTTCCATGTTGGCCTTGGTGACGGCGACGCCATAGCGCATGAGAGCGCGGGCTGACTCGACGGTGGCCGGGTGGTCCGGAAGGTCGAAACCGATGAGGCGTGAGGAAATCATTCCGTCGGAGAGCGGTTTGATAGGCGCTTCAGAACTTTCCTGAGAGCCCATGACCTGAAGATGCACGCGGCCGCCGTCGTCGGTTCCCTTGACGACGAGGTCGAATTCGCCGCCGAGCTTGAGAGGCACTTCGGATTCAGCGACTATTGTGCGGCCGTCGATATTGAGGACAGCTTTGCCGCTTGAGAAGTCGACAACGCGCGCATGATAAACGTTATGAGCCTGCGCTCCGCCACGCGCAGCCGACAGCTCCGCAAGCGACACGCTCAGACTTGCCGCTCTGACATCGTTGAAAGACAGCACGCGCATTCCTCCGGGGCGAATTTCCCGCCCATAGAAATTATAAGATACTTACATACTATTTTCGGCAGAAATGCCGGAAAGCTTGAGCGTTTTACGCGTTAACGCGTAAATTCCATCTCTGCTTCGTGTTGTTTTTCATTTCCGGGAGAGCAGTGACAAAACGACTGAAAAAATTTACAATCAGATTTATGTCGGAGAACTGTTTCGCATTTAGTTGGCTGCAGAGGGCGTGTCGGCCGGATCGCTGCCGCCGCGAGCGACAATAACGCTCTCGAACATTCCAGATAATGAGGTGTATGTATGAAGAAAATAGCCGCAACAACCGGAGTTTTTGCGCTTTTGCTTTGCGTGTTCGCGTCAGTAAACGCGCACTCGGAGTCAAAGCCTTTTTATCGAGACGGCCTCATTTTTCCGATCGGCAACGCGGGTTTCAAGTCGTGCCACGGCTCGACTCTGATCGAATTGTCGAACGGCGATATACTGGCTGCGTGGTACGGCGGCGACTACGAACGGGCGCATAACGTCAAAATTTACGCCGCGCGCATGAATATAGTAACCGGCGAGTGGACGAAGCCGTGGATTATTCAGGAAACGCCGGGCCTGAGCGAGGGGAACCCAGTTCTGTGGCTTTCTCCGGATAAAAAAACCGTATGGCTGTTTTTTGTGACGATCATGAAAGAAACATGGAACGACGCGCGGATGTTCTATAAGAAATCCACGGATGAGGGAAAGACGTGGGGCGAACATGTAACGCTGATCGAAAAGCTGGGCTGGATGACTCGCAACAAGCCGCTCGTCCTGAAGAACGGCGATATTCTGCTGCCGATTTACAATGAAACGATGTTCTATTCTCAATTTTTTATATCGAAGGACGGTGGCACAAATTGGGATTGGTCGGGGCCGTTGCGCGCGCCCGGCGGAATTATCCAGCCGTCTGTTGTCCAGCTTTCCGACGGCTCGCTGCTAACCGTGATGCGCACCGGTTCCGGAAACGGACTGGCATGGTGGTCGCGCTCGGCCAACGACGGAAAAAAATGGACGAAGCCTTACACGACGGATATAAAGAACCCAATGTCGGCTGCGGACATGGTCACATTGCCGAACGGTCATATCGCGCTTGTTTACAACGATTCGGCGAAGGAACGCAACCCGCTGACGGTGGCGATCTCAACGGACGAAGGAAAAACATGGCCGGTAAAGCGAGATATTGAGAATGCCCCTAACGGTTCTTTCGGCTATCCAGCGGTCATTGCCACATCGGACGGCGTGATTCACGTAACTTATTCATACAGTCGCGACTCGATTAAATATGCGGCGTTTGACGAAGCGTGGGCAACGGAGAAACAGTAGAGCCGGAGCTGAAACATTGAGTATTGTCCATTAAGGGTCGACTCAATGCAAGCGGCATTAACGATGAAATAGTAACTTACATAATATTCTTTTAACCCGTTAGCAATCGAAAAGGCGCGGCGCTATAATTTATGATCCCGGCGTTAGGGAAGGGCGGTGGGCGCCCGCGCTGGATATAATTCAAATAGTAAATTGGGAGGCAGTTATGGGTGACGCACAGGTAAGGATAGCGCTGGTAGGCGCCGGCGGAATGTCGTTCGGGCCGGTCATGTCGTACGATGTGATATGTTCTGAGAAACTGAGGGGTTCGACGCTCGTTCTGGTTGACTTGAATGAAGAGAGGCTGGAGCAGGCGTATTCAGTTGCGACGCGGCTGAACGAGGCGATGGAATGCCCGATATATATCGAGAAGGAATCAGACACGGCGAGAGGAATCGAAGGCGCGGATTTCGTAATAGTCTCTACTGAAATCGACCGCTGGAAATATTGGAAGATGGACTATGAGATTCCGGTCAAGCACGGCGCGACGCAGGTAATGGGCGAGAACGGCGGCCCCGGCGGCGCGTTTCACTCGCTGCGAACTGTAAAGCTGTTGTTGGAGATCGCAGCGCTGGTGGAGAAGCATTCTCCGAACGCATTTCTCATCAATCTGACGAACCCGATGAGCCGCGTAACGCTTGGGTTGAACCGCGGCTCGAAGGTGAAGAACGTGGGCATGTGCCACGAATTCTTCGGCGGCGTCGTGCGGTTCTCAGCGCAACTTCTGATGCCTAAGGATAGAATCGCCGCGAAGGCGTCGGGAATGAACCATTTTACTTGGTTCTATGAGGTGAAGGACGCGCAGACCGGCGAGGACCTCTATCCTAAAATCGAAAACCATATGAAGATGTTCCCGTTCATGCACTCGAAGCTGATCCGGCGCTGTTTCAACGAGTTCGGCGTTTATCCGACAAGCTCGGACAGCCATATCGGCGAGTACCTTCCGTTTGTTTCCGAGGAAGTGCATCCGATGATTCAGTTCAATGATTTCTTCCGCAACGAGTGGAAACTGCGCAACTTTTTCTGCGATTTGTATGGAAAGGGCAAATTTTGGCTGCCGGTTAAGGCGCTTCCGAAATCAGGCGAGGAAGTCGTCACAATCGTCGAGGGCATGGCGACGGGCGATTCGGAATATATCAATGCGGTAAATGTTCCGAATAAAGGATACATCCCGAACCTGCCGGAAGGCGTGATTGTCGAAGTGCCGGCGGATATTATGAACAAGGAACTCGTTCCACAGGTTGTGCCGCCGGTTCAGGAATCGCTCGCTGAGATCATGCGTCTGCAGTATAAGATTCAGGATTTGGTTGTCGATTCGGTTCTAAAGAAGGATCCGGAGCTTGCGTTCGAGGCGATAGAGATGGACCCGCTTTCGCCGCCGAGCCGCGAGGAATGCCGCAAGATGTTTGACGAGATGATGCGCAAACAGGCTATCATGCTTCCGTTCTAAGAATACAGACGAGTTAAATTCAGACTTGAAAAATAAAAAAAAAGCGCCGTGAGGCGCTTTTTTGTTGAAGTTGTTTCCGAGGTGATAATTATCTCTGAGAGCTTGCCGCCTGATCGGCCGGAAAAAGCTTCAGAAGTCGAGGTTTGAGCGTATCCCACTGGATGGGTTTTGCGATAAAATCGTGAGCTCCGCTTTTTAAAGATTCTATTATTGTGTCGCGGTCTTTGTGAGAAGAGACTGCAAGGAATTTCGTGTTAGGCAATCGCGGCCTGAGTTTTTTTATGACATCCCTGCCGTCTATCCCTGGCAAATGGATATCGACAACGAGAAGATCCGGTTTGTAGATGAGCGCTGAGTTAATGGCTTCTTCTCCGGATTTTAGTTCGCCGCAGACGAGCATGCCCATGCGGTAGAGCATTTTTGCGAACATATGGCGAAAGAACAAAGAGTCGTCGACAACGATGACGGTTTTTTTGCGAAGCGGGTCGAGCTCCTTCGGTATGTCGCAAGTTTCGATAAAGACGGAAGTTATTCCTAATTCCACAAGGCGGTCGATTTGATCTTGAGAGAGGATAGTGTCGGCGGCGATGATGATGGCGCCTGAAATGGACCGTACTTCCTCGGCGAGCGCCATGCCGGCGACGACTTTATCAATTTTCATTTTTGCGGAGCGTACGAATTGTTTAGTCTTCTTTTGAGACTGTTGCTGGAAAGGCGTGGCAGGGGTTGGCGCCTCGAAGGTTGTTTTAGATGTTGAAACTGCAGGCGGCTCGAGTTTAGATTGCGGGGAGACGGCGCCCCTAAGCGAATCGATGTCTTTTTCGATATCGTCGAATATAGTTTGAAACGTCGGACTGGATTCAGATGGTTCCAATCGCGTTTTCATGTCATCTGAAAAATAAACCCAAGCGTTTTCGACGCCGAAATTTTTCATGGTTTTGATGTCATTCTCGGAAATCACTTCTCCCGCCATGAAAAGCTGGCCGCCGGTATTCCCGCGCACTTCATCGAACAGCTTGTCGCCGGCAATAAGCTTATCCACCGGCAGTTTCCTGCCGAGTTCTCCGATTTGTTTCTTTTCGCCCATCGTTGTATCCACCTATCGTTGCGTATAATCAACAATTGTCGCTGTTTTGGCCAGCGTTTGCATTCACCGATTAGATCCAGTCGCCAGTTCAGCGGTTTCTATCAGTGAAATATTCACTTCGATTTTCGAATCGCCGAGAGTGAGTGGAATGACGACTGTGCGGATTTTCTGCGGCGATGAAATCTCCATTTTGCTGCCCGTAATGACGGACGGGGGAGTGATGTTGCAAATGCAGCCGATCTCGGAAAGTCCGATCGTTGCGTTTGCCGTGATCATATTCCCCATCTCGGCGATCGCGCTCTGTGCGTATTCGTCAAGTTCGTAGACCTTTTCCTCCATAAGCATCAAGGCGGCAATGCTGCACGCGCAAGCCATCGGAAGAGAAATAACGAGCTGGCCCGAGAGGAAGCCGGTTATGCCAACGAAAATCGCGACCTCATCGGTCGTGTACGGGTAGCCGTCCCGGAGAAACACTTTTCCCATAACAGGTTTCTCATTTGTAGTTTGCTCGATAATGCTCGTCACTGATTTTAGAAAAGGATTAATATATTCTGCTTTCATTTTTTTACGCTCCCTTCGCTGCGCGCCGTTATTTATTGGCGACGCGGGTTACAACCTCGATGACTCTGTCCGGCACGAATGGCTTGATTACGAAATCCATCGCTCCGGCTATGATGGCGTCGCGAACTTTGTCTTTCTGCCCGAGAGCGGAAATCATAACGACTCTCGCGTCGGACGTAGCTTTCTTGATTTCCCTTAGCGCCGCCAGCCCGTCAATATTCGGCATCGTTATGTCCATGGTAACAATGTCCGGGTTAAGTTTCGAATACATTTGAATTGCCTGAGCGCCGTCCTCGGCCTCGCCGACTATCTTGAAGTTTGCGTTCTCAAGAATGTTCCTGAGTTTGTTGCGCATGAACTTAGCGTCGTCGACGATAAGGACAGTTTTCTTTTTCTCTTTTGTGCCGACGCTGACGGTTTTGATAGTGCGCGAGAATTCGTCGTAGGAAGCGAGCGCAATGCCGCCCTCTCTGTCCGACGAAAGAGTCGCGAAACGCAGTTGCTTGGAGACGCGTTCTTTGGAACTTCCTATGTAAATCATGCAGCCGGGATAGATGGCTTCCTCGCCTTTGACCGTTGCGAACGGATTCACCTGGGAGCGAGTCCTCAGGCTGGCGATCTGTTGCTGAAGCGCGAGTCGCGCTGAATCGAAATCCGAGTAGCGTTTCTTGAGTTCGAGAATGGCTTCCTGCTGGCCCGGTTTCATGGCGGAAATGTTTTTTTGAATGACGTTCAGTTCAAGCAATATTTTTTCGAGTTTCTGTTCGGATTCGGACAGTTTAAGATAGGTGTCGTATTTGTATCCGGCGCGCAGCAGAGTCTGCGTTTCATTTTCCGTGCCGAGGTGTTTCGCTCTTATTTCCTGAAAGGCCATGATGTCGCCGCCCATAATTTTGCCTTCCTTCGAGGCGCATATCACCATGCCGTTGGAGTGGATCGAGCTGTTGATAATCGCGCGCTCGACGACCACGTCGGTGTCGGCTTCAACGATCGAATTTTCTATGAATTTCGCGTATACGCTTCCTTTCGCGCTGACCATGCCTTCCCTGCGCGTTATGATTCCGCCTTTGACCATGACGTCGCCGCCGGATTGCACCTCGCAGGCCTGCACGTTGCCCCAGATTGTTATATTGCCTTCGGCCTTGACGATGAAGCCGTCATGAATATTCCCTTTGATTTCGAGGGCGCCGGTGAAGTTTATGTTGCCGGTCGAATAATCGACATCGCCGTTCACGACGTACATCGGGTCGACGCTGATGACGCCGCCGGCGAGTTTTGGTGAACCTGCCGCGGCGGCGATAAATTGAGAGCCGTCCGCGGACACCTCTACGTTCGCGCCGGATTTGAGCGCAACGTCGCTTCCCCATTCGCCGGCAGTCTTTTTGCCTGTGACGGTAACGCCTTCATCGCCGCGCGTCGCCAGCGTTTTGAACGCTACAACTTCGCCTTTTGAAACTGCTTTGACAAGGTTCAACTCGCGCAGGTCGACCTGCGCTTTTTCGTCACGCATCGCCGCTACTGCGTCTGTTTTCCATGGATAGGCTACCGAAGCGTCTGTGCCGTGTCCGGGCGCTTGGCCGACCGCGGCAAGAAATTCAACCGGGTTGATTTTCCCTTCCTCAAGAAATACAACCATGCGCTCGTCGTTGACTATGCCGAAAACAACTCCTTTTTCGCGGAGCGCTTTTTTTACATCCACGACTTTAATGGGCTTTCCGGCGCCTTCGGGCGGCATAACGAATGCATTGGCAGTCATTTCGTTTCCTGATATTTCAATCAGAACGTGCCCGTCTTTTGTTGAACTCATCTTAATATCCCCCTGATTCTTTCCCGGAGCCGCATCCTATTGCGCGGTATGCCGGGAAAAGGCGCGCTATCAAAATCTAATAATTATAATTAGTCATCGTGCGCGAGCAAAATAATTTTTTCAGTGATTCTGCCGAGAGGCAGAATATGCTGCGCGGCGCCGATGTCGGCGGCCGCCTTTGGCATACCGTAAACGACGCAGCTTTTTTCGTCCTGAGCGATTGTGGAGGCTCCGGCGTCGAGCATCGCTTTCATGCCGGCAGCGCCGTCAACGCCCATTCCGGTGAGAATCACTCCTACCGCGTTGCGTCCCGCGTATTTAGCGACCGAATTAAAAAGAACTTCCACGCTCGGTCTTTGATGAAAAACGAATGGACCATCCTTTACATTGACCAGGTAGCGGGCGCCGCTGCGCCGAAGAACCATGTGTTTGTTGCCGGGCGCTATCAGAACGAGCCCGGAATGGACGGTGTCGCCGTCCTCGGCTTCTCGAACCTCGATAGCGCACATGTCGTTAAGCCGCGTTGCGAAAGAGCGGGTGAACCGCTCCGGCATATGTTGAACAATAAGGGCGGCAGGGCCGTTTGCCGGATATCTGTCGAGGACGCTCTTGATCGCCTCGGTGCCGCCGGTTGAGGCGCCTATTGCGACGATCTTTTCGGTAGTGCGCGTCATGGAAAGCCTCGGCTGCGGCGCAGCGTCGGTTTTTGTTACGCCGGACATGACTTTATTCATGTCGGCTTTCGCCGCGGCTTTGATTTTCTCGACAAGCTGGTAAGCGAGATCCCCGACAGTGTAAGACTCGCCTGGTTTGCTGATAACGTCGACAGCGCCTATCTCTAACGCCTCCATTGCGACATCGCTGTTTTGCGGCGCGAGAGAACTCACTATGATCACCGGTATAGGGTAATGCTTCATGAGTTTTCTAAGAAATGTCAGCCCGTCCATGCGAGGCATCTCAATGTCGAGCGTGATCACGTCAGGTTTCAGCCTTATGATCTTGTCGCGGGCCACATATGGATCAATCGCTGTTCCGACAACCTCGATAGCCGGATTTTTTGACAGCTCGTCGCTTAGAATTTTTCTAACGACAGCCGAATCGTCAACGATGAGGACTTTTATCATAGCAGTTCGCCGGACAGGGCGCCTTTTTCATAGAGAAAAATAATTTTAACTATATCGCCTTCGACACAAAATTCGGCGACCACCGAATTCATGGAGGCTCCGGAATCCAAAAGCTCCGGGAAGGCGGCCGCGTTCAGTTCCGTTGGAGCGTCGATTTGGAACTCAGCGTCTGAACCGGCTACGGCCGGCAAAAAATTGCCGCATATCATGTTAAGAATCTCACCGAGCGCGTCGGCCGCTTTGCCATTGACGTCAGGATCGTCTTCCTCGAGGCCGAGCATGTTGGCGGCGGCGATTTGCGCCGTTCGTTCTGTCGCAAGAATAGCCAGTCTGCCGGAAAACGTCCCGTTGAACTCGACATGCGCCGCTTTCGACGGTTCCGATAACTGAGGAGAGTCATCTTCGCAAGGGTCCACAATAGCGAAAGCCGCTTCCTCGAATATCTTTTTGGATATTTTAAAAAGAATCGTCTGATACATCCGTATCCTCACTTTGCCATTCTCCGAGAACGTCTCTAATCACACCGCGTATTGTTTCGGGCATGAAAGGTTTTTTCACAAACGCCTTTACGCCGCTGCTCCGCAATTTCTCGATCTTTTTTTCGCTTCCCTCGGTTGATATGACGACTACCGGGACACCACTCATCATTTCGTCCTCGTGCATTTTCTCAATCATCGTAACTCCGTCCATAACGGGCATGTTTATATCGGCCAGCACGAGGTCCACCCAGTTCCTGCTTAGCAAATCCAGGGCAGTGGCGCCGTTTTGCGCGTAAAGCATCTCGCCGATCGGCACGCCCGCAAGGTCTATCGTTCGGGCGATCACGGAGCGGATCACTTGCGAATCATCAACAATTAATATGTTATATGGCATATTTCCGCCTTTAAAGTTCGTATTCGCCTTTACCATGTTTAATGAAAACGCGGCCTGTTCGAATCTCAATACGCATAGTGCGCCAGATATTGCCGCCGACATCTTCATTGTCAATTAAGATGCCGTTCTTCCAAAATATTTTTTTCATCATTATGTAGTTCCGGCTTCCGATCTTGAAGAAATCGTTTTTATCAGCGATGTTCGAGCCACCGGCGACTTTCACTATAATGCGTCTTTTATCCGCGCCGAGCCTGTAGGCGGAGCGAAACAACTCGGGGATGCCGGTGTCGGCGTACATACATGGATTAAGCGCCGCTTTTTCCTTGTTTCCTTCGGCGGAAGGCAATTGAAAGTGCAGGATGCCTGAGACCTGCGCCGCTGGATCGTGGATAGCGATTCCAATACACGATCCGAGCGAATGCGTGACAATCACGCCTTCAGCCTTTGCCACTTTCATATCGGAAACTCCCACGACATGGTGAGATTCCGACTTTATTCCCATGAATTCGTTATTTAACATAGACGCTCGGCTGAATGTATTTGAAGCGGCGTTGAAGGCCGGTCAGGCTTTCAGAATGGCCAACTATGAACGAACCGCCCGGACTCAGCATATCGTAGAATCTCGCAATAAGTTCGGCCTGTGTTTGTTTGTCGAAATATATCATAACGTTTCGGCAGAATATCACGTCGAACGGCCCTCGCATGGGCCACGGATTTATGAGATTGAGATGGTAAAACGTAAGAAGCCTTTTCAATTCCGGTTTTGCCTCGTAAACGACTTCGCCGCCATGCTCGGCGTCGAGCGCGAAATATTTTGTCATAAGATTCCGAGGCATGTTTTTGAAACGCGACTCTGCATATCGGCCCGCGCGGGCGGTTGTTAAAACTTTTGTCGATATATCAGTGGCTAAAACCTTGACGTCCATCAAGTCCAGTTTTGGCAAAGTTTCCCGGAGAACGATTGCCAACGAATATGCTTCCTCTCCCGTGGAACATCCGGCGCTCCAGATACGGCAGCGGGTTCGCGTCTTTGTATCAATGTTGGAGAGAACATTGTCGCGCAGGTAGTCGAAGTGGTCCGGTTCGCGAAAGAAGTGAGTCACGTTCGTTGTGAGGGTGTCTACCATTGTCTGGAATTCCAGACATGATGTGTCGTCGTTAATGTAGTTGAGGTATTGCCTGTAAGTATTAAAACCGAGCTTTCGGAGGCGTTTGTTAAGTCGCGACTGAACGAGTTCTTTTTTGCCGTTATGAAGGTTGAGGCGGCATGCGCCGTAAACCGCATCGCAAATCCGCTCGAATTCTCTGTCGCTCAAAGCGGCGATATGGAAGGCGGATTCGATTTGTGATTTCTGTGAATTCATACTCTTAATTCAGTCTCCGCATTGCGCGAGGTGAAATGTTGAATAAGCGCTCGGTTAGTCTCGCATTAGGGAACGTAATGGAGCGCGGATAAATCCGCGCTCCACAAATGCCCGATATAACTATGATCTATCAGAAATCACCCAGATCACCATCCATCGGAATGATGTTTTCCTTCTTTTTCTGGCTTGTTTTGCTTTGTGACGGCGGCAGTTTTTTGGCTTCGTGGCTATCCCATTCTGGGATAGCAAGACCGCGAGAAGTCTGGGCTTTTCTCTTAGTGGTATATGAGAAATTATGATCGCGAGGATCGCGCTTTTCTTCTCTTGCATAGCGGTTTCCTTCATTCCGGGCGCTTTCGCGATAACCTGATGAAGCTCCGCCTACGACCGCCACAAGGTCCCTGACCATGTCGGTGAGGAGATTTGCCTGAGAACTCATTTCTTCGGCTGCTGCTGCTGATTCCTCGGCGCTCGAGGCGTTTTGCTGTGTCACTTTGTCCATCTGATTTACCGCGATATTGACTTGGTCGATGCCCTGAGACTGTTCTTTGGAAGCCGCTGCAACCTCGGCGCCGAGTTCGGCGACCTTGGTGGAACTGGTGGTGATGTCGGAAAGCGCTTTCGCAAGTTCGTCGGCGATCTTTGTTCCGTTGGAGGTGTTGCTAACGGAACCTTCGATAAGCGCCGCGGTGTTGCGAGCGGCGTCGCCAGCGCGTTGTGCGAGGTTGCGGACTTCTTCCGCCACAACAGCAAACCCTTTTCCCGCTTCTCCGGCGCGTGCGGCTTCAACAGCAGCGTTCAGCGCAAGCAGATTCGTCTGGAAAGCAATCTCGTCGATCGTCTTGATTATCTTCGATGTTTGAGATGCGGAGTCGCTAATCTTTGCCATAGCGTCCAGCATTCGCTTAGTGGCTTCATTCCCATGCTCTGCGGCTTCACGCGCCTGACCAGCAAGTTTGTTGGCCTGATCTGCGTTGAGCGCGTTCTGCCGGGTCATGGACGCCATTTCCTCGAGAGAGGAGGATGTTTCTTCCAATGAAGAAGCCTGTTCGCTCGCTCCGCCGGCCAGAGACTGGCTGGACGAGGCCACCTGACTCGATGCCGATGTGACCTGATCTGAACATTCAAGAAGTCCTTCGATTACCCGATTGATCGGGTTTGTTATAGAGCGCGCAAGCGAAATTGACATGAACATGGCTAACACGCCGACAGTAATAGAAATTATCAGCATAATATATAATATTTGCGCCCTCTCTTTGGCAAAATCGTCGAGGTATATCCCGGAGCCGATTATATAATCCCATTCGGGATACAATTTTACATATGAGAGTTTCGGCACCGGTTTGGAATTGGCTGTTTTAGGCCACATGTAATAAACGAATCCCGCGCCGTCTTTCTTTGCGACCGATACCATCTCACGGAAAAATTGTTTGCCGTTAGGATCTTTTGTGTCTCCAATGAATGTGCCGTCCATCTCAGGTTTGATCGGATGCATCAACATGTTCGGAGCGGTGTCATTAACCCAGAAGTAATCTTCTCCGTTATAACGCATCTTGCTTATCGCTTTAAGCGCGCGCGCTTTCGCTTCATCTTCGGTTATTAAGCCATCTTTTTCCTGCTGCGCGTAAGAATCAAAAACTCCGTATGCCGTTTCCACGGATTGCCGGGTCGCTTTTTTGTAATCGTCTAACATCGTGCCGCTGAATCTGAAAAAGATCCACACAAGCAACAAGACGAAAAGAATCGTGATCGTCACTCCGAGCCCAATGATTTTTGCTGATAATTTCGCATTTTTTAGCATTCAACATTCCTCCTGAATTTTTGTAAACCGGCTTTGCTTCTCTCTTACTCGTGCGCATTCTCCAATATCTTAATCTCGCTCGTCGTCAAAACCTTCTGGATGTCGAGCAGAATAATAACTTTCTCTTTCGCTTTTCCCATACCCATAATGAACTCTGTGTCTATGCTAACGCCGAAAGCAGGAGTGTCCTCGATTTCGTTGTCGCCGATGTTAAGGACTTCGGAAACCTGGTCGACAACGATTCCCATTAGAAATTCATTGAGATCGACAACAATGATGCATGTTTCCTTCGTGTTCTCGATGGCGGCCATGCCGAATTTCAGCCTCAGATCTACGACCGGTATGACTTTTCCGCGAAGGTTAATGACCCCGCGCACGAAATCGGGCATCCTCGGCACTCGCGTTATCTCCATCAGGCCGATGATCTCTCTCACCTTGAGAATTCCAAGCCCGTATTCTTCATCCCCTAAAGTGAATGTCAAATATTTATTGAGCTTGACCAACTGCAGCGTTTCACTCGCATTAGCTTTATCCGTCATTATTGCCATTGTCCGCCTCCTTATGTTTTCAAATATTCATTATTTTTGGTCTGTGTTATTGTGCGCGAGATGCACTAAACCCGCAGTGTCGAGAATGAGGGCCACGCGCCCGTCGCCCATGATCGCGCCGCCTGTTATTCCTTCGATGTGGCCGAACGACTTGCCGAGAGTTTTTATCACAACTTGCTGCTGTCCGATCAAGTCGTCTACCATCAGCGCACAGTGAGCGTCGCTTTCCCCGATTATCAGCGCGAGAGCATCGTTCGGGTTCTGCTTCGCGTTCTTGACGCCGAACAGTTTGTGCAGCCGGAAAAGAGGCAGCAGTTCTCCCCGTATCGACAGAAGTTCGCCTCGATTGACAACAGTAGTAATCTGTCCGGCTTCAGGCCGCAGGGATTCCCTGATCGCTATGGTCGGTATAATGTATCGCTCTTCGCCGACCGACATCAGCATTCCGTCTATTATCGCAAGGGTCAGCGGGAGCCGTATAGTGAATGACGCGCCTCTGTCCTGCTCTGATTCTATATCTATCCGGCCCCGCAGATTTTCTATGCTTTTACGCACAACATCCATTCCCACGCCGCGGCCGGAAACATCTGTCACCGTTTTCGCGGTCGAAAACCCCGGCAGGAATACCAAGTTGTAAATTTCCCTGTCTGAAAGCTCGGCGTCGTTTTTCACGAGGCCTTGAGAGATCGCTTTCGCGAGGATTTGCTTCTTGTCGAGCCCTTTGCCGTCATCCTCGATTTTTATCACAACGTTGCCGCTTTCGTGGTAGGCGCTTAAGTGAACCCGGCCTTTTTCAGGTTTTCCGAGCCGAATCCGCTCCTCAGCCGTCTCGATACCGTGGTCGACAGCGTTTCTCACGAGATGCACAAGCGGGCTGCTGATCTCCTCGACGACGTTTCGGTCCAACTCAGTTTCCTCGCCGGAATATGTGAACTCAACCGGCGTGCAGGACCTAACAGCTACGTCTCTCGCTATGCGGCTCATCTTCTGGAAGGCGCTCTTCAGAGTCACCATCCTCATGCTCATCGCAAGCTCCTGCAGCTCGCGAGTGATCTTGCCGAGGTGGGCGACATTTTGTACGAGTTTCGGATTGGATGTTTCGCGGATTTCGCGCTCCTGCGTGACCATGGCGTTCGCGATCACAAGTTCGCCGACTGCGTCGATGAGGCTGTCCAGGCGCGCCGTACTCACCTTGATAAGTCCATAAGATTTTAATTTCGACGGATCGTTTTGGGCGGCTGATTCTGCGGTCGGCGCTGTTGCGGCGGCGGTAATGCTTTTTACGGCGGGTTTTGAAGCAGCGGCGCCAGGGTTTCTCAGATTTCTGAGCACGTCGGCGTAATTCGAAGGCGTTTTGTAAGGCGTTCCAGCAAGCGCGCGCTGAACGCGTTCAACCATCTCTTTGAGAATGTCGAGCGCGCTGAACGCGGCGGCGGCTACCGGCCCCTCGAGTTTTATCTCTCCCTGTCGCGCTTTGTCAAGCAAGGACTCCGCATTGTGTGATATTTCGCTTACGTCGGTGAGATACAGGAAGCCGGCGACGCCTTTTATATTATGAAACCCGCGGAATATTTCATTAATGTGTTTTGCGTTGTCCGGCTCTTTTTCAAGCGCTATAAGGGCGACCTCGGCGATGTGAAGCGATTCTTTCGCTTCGTTAACGAATTCAGGCATCTCCGGATTGCTCGCGTCCACATGCACGACGGGCGCAATGATCAGTTCTTCTTCAGGCGCCGGACATGAGTCCTCGCCTTTGCTTCCGCCGCCGAAATCTGCAACTAACTTTTCAAATACGTTTTCATCGAATGCGCTTTCGGAATCAGGAAGGCCGGAAATGTATTCTGTTAGAAAATCCTTCGCTGAAAGCAGAGCGGTTAAAATGTTATGTTCCGGTATGTCAACTGTGTGTTTCAACCGGGTTTCTATCTCTCCCAACAACCTGTTAACGCGTTCCAGATTTAAAGCCGCGGCTTCTCCTTTGATTGACGTTACGTTGTTCAAAACATCCGCGAGCGCAGAGAAGTCTCCTCTTTCGAGGCGCATTATGTTTGATTCAAGTTCCTCAAGAGCTAATGTTTGCCGTTCGATGAAGTTAAATAGGATTTCTTCTCTATTTATATCTTTATATTCATCCTGCGCTTCAACTTGCCGCGTCTGTCGGCCTTCTGAATTCTTTTCATTTGAAATGATTACGCCGAGTTTCAAGGCAGCAGAGAGTATAGAGGGATATTCATCCTCGAAAGAGCTTTCGCCGGAGTAGATCATGTCCGCCAAGCCGGCAGCCTGACGCGCTTCAAGTCCCGCTTTTTCACTAACAGTCGGAAGGTTGACTATCTTAGTGAACATGTCCTTAACGACTTCGAACACGCGGGTGTTTGTTGCGTCGAGTTTCTCCAAGACGCCGGTTATAATATCAAGTTGCAGTTCAAACTCCTCAATGTCTTCAGAACTCATCAGAGCGATTGCCGGCGTGGTTGGCGGCTCAGACGTCTTTACTTCTAAGTTTTCGAAAGCGCGCAATAGAGAATCAATATTGTCACTCAATACGGAATATCCTTCCTCAAAACTAATATTTCCTGAAACTATCTCCGATATAATCGAGACAGCATTGTTAGCCGGTCTCGAAAGTTCCGATGGAATGAACGGCGAAGCTGAGATTTCTTTCAGCTTCTCACTCGCTGAATGCAAAAGCTCGCTGTTCTCTTCGCTTATGTCCGCAACGAGAACTGCAATAACATTTAGTTTAGAACTGATATTGTCAAACTCACTTAAAGCAAAGCTCATGAAGTAAACCTTAAAACCACCAGCAAAAATATTTTAGTCACAAGAAAGACGAGAAGAATCAGATGATGTATAAACACTCTGGTTGCAATTTTGCTGTTCTGAAAACCTCAACCGCCTAAAACAAACTGCATCACTGTCATAAAACTTATTGGAAGTATAAGTAACATTTAGGCTTTGACAAGGGAAAATAATATTTATGTTAGCATAACATAGTAGTTACGTTTTAAGTCGTATTTGTCTTTTATCAATGAGTGGATAATCGTGAAAAATAGCACAATTAAAAATGTTCTATTGGTAACAAGTCATTTAGTTAGAAATCAAGAATAGTATCGGTTTATTATAAATCTACTATTATAACGGCACGATATAACGCAAATGTGGAAAGCCAAAACAGTTATTTGTCAGTTCTTATTAAATTGTGATAATTTGAAATTCGCATGCTTTTTCTATGAGTGGATATAAAATAATCAAACAAGCTCTAACATGATCCGCAAAGAAAATCATTAGTAGATGCAATATAATATTTTTGCGGTTTATTATTCATCAAATATTATAATGCCATGATATATGCGGTGTTATGGAAGACAAGCGACGCCATTTTGGCGAACTGGCTATTGCCGTAAAGTCGCGAAAGACATAAGATGATAAAGGTTATATAAATTAATCCGCGTAGCGGAACGTGGAGGCGCGCGATGGGCGGCAGAACGAACCGGATAAAGAAAGTTTTCGCGATACCACATTTTCATTATGACGTTGAGTGGTGGAAAACCGAGGACCGTTATAACGAGGATGTGGCAGCGATACTCGCGCGAGCGGTGGAGTTGCTCGATAAGCATCCGGAGTTCACTTACGCTATCGATCAGGCGCTCGCGCTGCGGCCGTTTTGGAACGCGCATCCCGAGGTTCAGGATAAGATAAAACGATGGGTCGCTGAAGGGCGAATTGAGCTCGTCGGCGGCAGGTTCTGCTCGCCGGACGAGAATATTCCAACTGGCGAAGCGCTTGCCCGGCAATATGTTTACGGAAAGCGTTTTTTTGAGGATGTTGTCGGCGGCCGGGTGAAAACCGCATGGGAGATTGATGTGTTCGGCCATCCCGCGCAGTTCGCGCAGATTGTGAAGCGCTGCGGGGTGAATCAATATGTGTTCGCGCGCGGCGTTCAGAACTGGCGCGACCCGAAAGCTCCCGCGCATTTCTATTTTGAATCGCCGGACGGCTCCCGCGTTCTCTGCAACTGGTTCTCCGCGCACTACATCGGCTTCGCTCCGTTAACAGAAGAAATGATTAATAGTAAATCCTTTAAAAATGAATTGATGTCGCGAGTCGATTACGAAACGCCGCGCACGAATGCCTCATCGCTGATGTTTCCGTTCGGCACGGATTTTGGCATTCCATTCGAGAAATGGGTGTATCTCGTGCGAGAGTGGAACGAAAAATCCGGCTATCCGCAGGTTGAGTTCTCTCTGCCGGATAAGTTTTTCGAGGAATTGCGGGCTGAGAGCGGAGACGATCTTCCAGTCATTAAGACAGAGTTGAACCCGCTGCTTACCGGCTGTTACGAGTCTCGCGAAAGGGTGAAGAAACTGTGCCGCCGGACGCAACACGGGATACTCGATGCGGAGAAGTGGGCGGCTGCCGCGTGGTCGCGAGGTCTTATGGATTATCCGAGCGAGTCGCTCGACGTAGCATGGGAAAACATACTTGAAAACGATTTTCATGACATTATCTGCGGAACCGGCACGGACAAGGTTTACCGCAACACACTGAAGCGGTACAGCATAGCGACGAATAAAATAAAGGAAGTCGGAGACGCCGCGAGGGAGAAGCTGGCGGCGCTTGCCGACACGCGGGGCGGCGGGAGTTCATTCGTCGCATTCAATAGTCTGAACTGGCCACGGCGCGAACTTATCCGGATTCCGATGGATTCGCTCGGCGATGCGAAAAGCGGCGAGTTTGTCGCCACCGGACCGGCCGGCGAGCCTCTTTGCTGCCAGCGCGCGGGCGATGTTCTTCTCGTCCCGGCTGACATGCCAGCTGTCGGTTTCGCCGTATTCAACATTAAGAATGCGGCTTCTGTGCCTGCAAAAGAAAAACCGAAAGCTCCGAAGCTGAGCGTGAACGGCCTCACCGCCGAAAATGCTTTTTTGCGGATAACAATGGACGCAAAGACAGGAAGCGTCGCTTCCATTTACGACAAGGAGGCTGGTTGCGAGACGCTCGATGCGTCGCGCTGGCAGGGAAATGAAATTCTTGTGGAGGAAGACGCAGGCAATCTGTGGACTGTGCAGAAGACAGGCCGGACATGGGAAGGCAAAAACTATCGTTCAAAAGTAAAACTGATAGAGCGCGGTCCGCTGCGAGTCTGTTTCGAGTCGCGCGGCGAGCATAAGGAAATGGCATGCGTGAGGCGGGTCTATCTTGTTGCCGATTCGCGCCGCATCGAATTCGAAACGATAATCGATTTCCACGGCAAGGACAGGCGCGTTAAGGCGATGTTCGCCCCTTCGATTTCCGGCAAGCCGGTTTTCGAGACGCCGTTCTACGCGCAGCCACGCGAAGCGGGCCACTGGTGCGCGCAGACTTGGGCCGACATTTCAAACGGACGGCGCGGTCTCGCTGTTCTAAATGACGGCAACCCCGGAATGGACGCAGATAACGATTCGCTCGGTCTCGTTCTGTTCAGAAGCCTATCGGTTTTGTCGCCGGCATATCTGAGATATGTCGCGCAGAATTTCGTTGATATCATGAAATGCTCGAACGAGGCGGCGTCGCTTGTGAAACGAGGACTTGGCATCGGAGAGTGGGCTTTGTACAAGCACCACGGAATAACGTTGCGCGAATGGTCCAGCGAGGGCGGTCCCAACATCGGCGGCGGAATCACGCTGCCTGACCATCTGGTTCCATTTTTATTATGTATGAAACAGTCTGACGCATGGGAGCGCGGCCGCCACGAATTCAGGTATGCTGTTTACGCGCATGCCGGAGATTGGCGGGAGGCGCGCTTGCCGATGCGAGGACAGGAATTCAACACGCCTGCAGCGGTTGTGGCGGCGCCGAAACGGAATGGCGCTCTCGGAAGGGCGGCGTCACTCATCACTACGGGCGAAGCCGACGCGGCGATTCTTGTCGCTTTGAAGAAAGCGGAAAAAAGCGACAAGTTGGTCGCGCGAATATATGACTCGCTCGGGCGCGGCGCTGATGTCGCCTTGAAGCCGGCAGACGCGCAGGTGAAATCCTGCCGCAAGATAAACATCACGGAAGACGACAAGGGAAGCGCAGTCAAGATAAAATCAGGAGCGGCGGCGGATCATGTCGCTCCATGGCAAATTATGACATACGCGATGGAACTGGCGAAAAAATGAAAAAAGCATTTTTTATATTTATGATTGCGGCTGCGGCTTTGAGCGCCGCCGCGCGGTCCGATGTGAATGATTACAAGCGTTTTTCGATAACGGACCGGCGGAAGCTCGAGTGGACCGAAGGCGGCGCGCTGTCGTTGACGGAGATAGCGGGCGAGATTTATGTAAGGCCCGGAGACAAGAATTTTATTCAGTTGAATGGAATTAAAACTGCGTTTGGCGATACATTGGATATGGCGCGTGAGGAAGCGAAAAAGATCGAGATATCTATCGCGGCGCCGGCGGATCGCATAGATGTGACGACAAAACTGGGCCGCCGCAAAAACGGGTTGCCGTTCGGGCTTATCGATTATGACGCGCGCATGCCTGCGGATGCGCAAGCGCAACTGAAGACAGTCAGCGGCGAGATAAATGCCGCCCGGCTGAACGGGCCGGTCTCAGCGGAAACGTTCACAGGTCCGGTTAATCTATACGATATCAAGGGCCGCGTAGAGGTTATAACCATAAGCGGCGATATCGATATAGAGGATTGTCCTGAAACCGCGAGCGCAGTCAGCAGAGCGGGCAGGATTTATTTCGAAGCCGTGAAGCTGACATCAAAAGAGGTGTTACTCGAATCGATGAGCGGCGATGTGACTGTTAAATTGCAGGAAGGCGAGAGCGCGGAATTCGAAGTCGACACTGTGAGCGGATTGATCGACACTTCAGGCGCGAAACTTAAGACGCTTGAGGACGCGGTCGGAATAAAAAGATTCAAGGCAGGAGAGGGCGGGGCCACGATCCGGATCAAAACCGTCAGCGGCAAAGTGTCAATAATTCAGTTCCCTAAAGTGAAGGAATACCGATGATCGACGGGCGCTGTATTGACATAACAATAAAATGTGAAAAAATGAAGCATAAGGATAGCGGCAAATGCGACAATAGATCAGACAACGGAGGCGAGACCAATTAATATCACACCAGAATCGGCGATTTTCGTAATACTTTCATTCGAGGGCACGGACCCGTATTCTCAGGCCGGAGGGCTGGGCACTCGCGTTGACAATCTCGCGGAAGCGCTCGCAGGTCTCGGCTATGAAACCCACCTGTTTTTCGTCGGCGATCCTGATTTGCCGCCGGAAGAGCGGATTATTAACGGGAAATATATCAAGCACCGCTGGTGCCAGTGGATAAGCCGCTACAAGAAGAACGGCGTGTATGACGGCGAAGATGAAAAGGTCAACGATTACTCCGGGAGTGTGCCGCCGTACATAATTGACAACATTGCGAGGCGAGCCGCCGGCGAGAACAAAACGCTTGTTGTCATGGCGGAGGAGTGGCATACCGCAGAGGCTTTGTGTTATCTCAGCGATCTGCTGAACTGGCACGGACTGCGACGAAACGCCGTTTTGCTTTGGAACGCGAATAACACGATGTCGTTCCACCGGATCAACTGGGGACGGCTGACATACGTGTCGAAAATCACCGCTGTCAGCAAGTTTATGAAGCAGATCATGGCGGGAATCGGACATGAGGCTATAGTGGTTCCGAACGGAATTCCGGACCGGATGCTGGAGCCGCACAATCCGCGTTACATGAAGATGATGAAAGCGGCGTTGGAGTCGCGGGGCAGTGGCTTGAACGCGCTGAAAATCGGACGGTTCGATCCAGCGAAACGGTGGATGATGGCTGTGGAGGCGGTAGCGCGATTGAAACAGAGCGGCGGCGGCGTGACTCTGATGGTGCGAGGCGGAATGGAACCGCACGGCGCAGAGGTTTTCGCGCGCGCGAATTCTCTTGGACTCTCTATAGCCGATGTGACGTCGCAGGACCGGAGGCCGACAGTTGAGCAGTCGATTGCGCTCATCGCTAACGCGCCGCGCGCCGATGTCCTTAATTTAAAATTCTTTTTACCCGAAGAGTTCGTGCGCCTTCTTTACGGCGCTTGCGACTGCGTTTTCGCGAACAGCGGTTTCGAGCCGTTCGGGCTTGTCGGACTTGAGGTGATGGCTTCAGGCGGCATCGCGTTCACCGGCGCCACCGGCGAGGATTATGTTATTCCTTTCGTCAACGCAATATCCGTCGAAACGAACGATCCCAACGAGATTGTCGCGTATATGCAATTCCTGCACGATAACCCGGCGGCTAAAGAGCAAATGAAAAAGGAAGCTTATGTCACTTCCGGACAGTTCACATGGCAGGTCGTTATAAACAACTTAGTGAGAAGAATAGAATTCATCGGCATGTGAGACAGCCGGACTTAAAATTACAAAAGAAAAAATGGCGGTCTTTCGGAACCGCCATTTTTAGTTGTTCTTTTATCAGTTGAAAAGTTCTGAATTTATTCTTTATTTCTGCGGACTGCCTCGGCGATGATATCGAGAACGCCGCGCCCGTTTTCATGAGTAGCGACGAAAGAAGCGGCTGCTCGAACCTCCGGCTCGGCGTTCGCCGGAGCGCCGGAAAAACCTGACGCTGCGAATGATTCGAGGTCGCCCGGCGCGTCGCCGATGGCGCCGACTTCTTCTTTCGATAATCCAAGACGGCTGCAGAGCCAGCGGACGCCTTCGCCTTTGTCTATTCCTGGGAACAGCACGTTTATGCATAAAATTGAAACGTCAAGCGTAAACCGCGAGCCGGATTTCGCAAGCAGTTCGAGCAGTTGCGCTTCGTTGTCTTTAACGTTGAATCCCTTTTCCGGGTATACGCTAAGAGAGACTTCTTTGCCTGGCTGCAGCTTCGCCGTTCCGCGACCGACCATTTCCTTGTTAATTAGCAGTTTGAAAGCGGCAAGTCCGTCGAGCATTATCGGAGTGATGGATGGATGAAATAAAAACTCATAAGAGTCGGGGAAGTAGAGTCCGGCGCCGTTTTCAAATATTGCGGGCATGTGCGCATCGATCATTTGCGCCATAAGGTCGACGAAAGGCTGTTGGCGGCCCGTGCAGAGCGAAACAGCCGGAATGTCCGGATATTTTTTAGAGAGGCCGTTTATTTTTTGGATTTCGCCGAGGACCGAGAGGTCGGCAGACTGTCCTTCGCCGGGCGTCAGGCAACCGTCAATATCGACACATAGGAGTTTGATGCGTTTTTTTTCACTCATGAGCGCCTCCGCAAAGGACGGCAAACATTGCGGTTTACCGGCCTGTTGGTTTTCGAGTATAATAGCAAAATACCTTGCCGGGTGTCAAAAAAGCAGCGAGTGGCGCAAGAAGGCGGCGTGTTGCCTGAAACCGGAACTATGGTTTCTTGTCTTTTCAAACTGAAACAGTGTAAGATTCTATAAGTAAGCAGAGTTACGACAAACTGGCGAAGGAGGCGGCTGCCGTGTCAAAGGTAAAAATGCGCGAAGGCGAAAACGAATTTGTCGGCGGAATTGTGTTTCACAAGCGCGCGAAAAGGATATTGGAAACGCTGCCGGTCGGGTCGACGCTGACGATCGACCTGAATAATTTTTATTTGGACTCGTCGGTTATCGGCACGTTGCTCGCGATACACGCGTCGTGCCGGAAGCAAGGTTGCGGAATGGAACTCGTCAATATTTCGGAGCAGACGCATAAGATAATTGCGCTGAGCGGATTAGACAAAGTGCTTGAAATAAAGAATGGAGCCACGGAGCCGGAGAAATGAAAAGAACGTACATGCGAGTCGCGCGCGGATTTTTGGGATTAGTTTTGACTGTCTCCTTGGCATTAACTCTGGTTTCATGCAGCGCGCCGCCAGCAAAAGAGGACGCCGCAGCGAACGAACCTGTCGTTGCGAAAAGCGGCCGCATTCTTCGCGTATACACGGCGCTCGACCCTAACGAATCGAAAATATATTTTAAAAAATATGAAGAAGAAGCTGGTGTGAAGATACAGTGGGTATCGATGTCGTCGGGCGCTGTTTTCGCGCGAGCGCTTGCGGAAAAGAATAATCCATCAATGGGGTTGTGGTTTGGCGGTTCCGCAACGGATTTCATAGCCGCGGCCGAGCAGGGTCTTCTCGGAGCGTACAAGCCGTCTATCAATTTTGAATTGCCGCCGCAGGCGCATGACCCGAAATGGCGATGGTCCGGTTTTTATTTCGGGGCTATCGGGTTTGCGGCGAACACGAAGCGTCTCGAACGTCTGGGATTGAAACCGCCGCAGTCATGGCAGGACCTGCTCGACCCGCGTTTCAAAGGAGAGATCGGATTTGCATATCCCTACACTTCAGGAACGTCGTTCACATTTCTGGCGACGCTTGTGGAATTGATGGGCGAGGACAAAGCGTTCGATTACATGCGCCGGCTTGATAAGAATGTGCATCACTATAACAAGTCCGGTTCATCGTGCGTTACGCAGGTAGGGCTTGGCGAGATCGCGATCGGCATAGCGTTTTCTCACGATATTTTAAAGAAAGGGCAGTCGCGAGGCTATCCGGTAGTTCTCACGCTTCCGAAGGAAGGGACAGGCTTCGAGATAGGCGGCATCGCGCTAATAAAGAACGGCCCTGACTCGGCCGAAGCGAAGAAGTTCATTGACTGGATCTTATCCGTCAAAGGACAGAACATTATGCAGGAATGGTATCGCATTCCATTGAATCCTGATGCGAAGGTCGGCAAGGGCGCCGTTACCGCCGACAGCGTTAAACTGATTAAGGACAATTCAGTCTGGGCCGGTAAAAACAAGGCGCGCTTGATCGAGCGCTGGCGTCTAATCACGGCTCAATAGAACTCGCAAATAACTACCGCGATATTTTCTCTGAGAATATTTCTGTTCCAGAATATTTTCCGTCTTTCAATTCGTAACGGGTTATTAACATCATGCCGTCGCTTAGCGAAACGTCATATAGAGGATAGAAGGGCGGCTTGTGGAATGCGGCGCAGGTGATGTAGACGGCGCTTTTTGCGCGGTCGATCTGTTCGGTATGCGTGTGTCCCTGGAAAATAAATTTGATCTGCGGATATTTTGAAATAACCTGTTTCACTTTCAGAGCGTTTTCGAATGTCGGCGGGAAGATAGGTTCGTGAATGAAAACGAAAGAGGCGGCGCCGGAGTTTTCTTTAAGGCTGTTCTCGAAATATTTCCAATCGGTGAATTTGCCGACGCCGGACCAGTAGTTTGTCAGTTCGATGCCCATTAGGAAGAAAAAATAATCGCCGAAACGAAAAGATTTGTTTTTGTAGCCATAGATTTTAGGAAAGTTAGGGCCGTCATGGTTGCCCCATACGTTATAGTGAGGAATTGTAAGATTATCTCCGACGTCTTTGATGAACGCTTGCGTTAGGTCGAACGACTGCTGTTCGGTGATAGGCTGTGTGCCCTCGCCGGATATGGCGTCTCCGAGATAGACAACGAAATCCGGCTTGAGCGTATCCTGCATGAATTTCAGCGAATTTATTGTTGCCAAAAAGATATCTGAACGCCAGTCGCTGATATTTGAGTCGGGCAGCGCGAAATGGTTGTCTGCGACGATTGCGAAATGGATTTTCGATAAATCTGCTTTCTTATCTTCCGTCAGAGCCGCCTGTTGGGCGGTTGCTGAAACCGCGGCTGCTAATATGAATATTGCGAATGCTGCATTAAAAGTCTTTCGAGCCATTTTGAATGTCCTTTCATTTATTGATATTTTACAATAAAACATGCGGGTTGAAAGTATTTTATGGAGACGTTTAACAAAACGGAGTCAAATTAGTCAAAAAACATATAAAAGAATAGGAGTGAAGGGAAATGAAAAACAATATGAGGAAGGTTGTGTTGGCGGTTTTCTTTATAGCGGCGGCAATTGCGTCGAATATTTTCTGCGTAAACGCGGAAGCAGCTTCGCCAAAGAAAAACATAATAATCATTTCGTGGGACGGCGTTCAAAGAAATCATCTAAATGAACTATTAAAGGATGGGAAGCTTCCTAACCTCGCGGCTCTTCGCGATGAAGGAAAACTAATACCTATCGATATAACAACGCATACAACCGACACGAAAGCGGGCCACACGCAGATGCTTACAGGGTACAAGCCGGATGTGACGGGAGTTTATAACAACGGTCGCTACGCCGCTATACCCGAAGGAATGACTGTGTTCGAGCGGCTCGAGAACGGGTTCGGGAAGGATAATATCGTCACACTCGCTCTGACTGGAAAGTCGCATCACATCGGTTCGTTGCCGGCGGGAAAGCGGCGCGAGGGAAAGCAGAAGAAACTTAAGATTCGGCCAGCGGAACCGTGGAACAATGCAAAAGCGCATCTCGATGTCTGGGACGGCGATAAACAGCGCGACGCGGCGGAGGTCGGTCCGTTCGCGCTTGAATACGTCAGGAAGTATGCCGCAGAGCCGTTCTTTTTCTTTCTTCATTTCAGCGATCCCGACCATAACGGGCACAAGCACGGCGAAAACTCTAAGGAATATTCCGATGCAATTATCACATGCGATAAATGGCTTGGCGGCCTTCGCGAAAAACTTGCCGCGCACGGCATAGCCGATAAAACGCTTATATATGTGACCGCTGACCACGGTTTCGACGAGGGCTTGCGCACGCACAAGAATGCGCCTTATGTGTGGCTGGCCACTAATGACAAAGGAATAACAGCCGCCGCCGGCGACCAGATGGACATTACTCCGACGCTGCTCAAGCGCGAAGGATTAGATCCCGTTGCAATACAGCCGCCTCTTCCCGGCAAACCGCTTTATTAATCAGAATTCGCAAATGCTTGTCTTGCCTCTTTGTGATACAATAGCGGGAGAATAATGCTTGAAATTCAGGAGGCGAATCATATGACTAATACGGCCGGAAACAAGGGGGCGGGACAGCTTGCGGATATTTATTACAAACTGACAGGAAAAATCGGGTTGGGGAAATCAGAGCGGATAACCCGGATATGGTCGATGCTTTGCGACGAGGAGGAAGCGGCTCTGGCGTTTGCGCTTCCGGGAACACTCGAAGCTCTGGCGGCGAAAACCGATAAATCTTCAGGTGAAACAGAAGGGGCGCTCAAGGCTCTATATCACAAAGGCGTGGTTTTTGAACGACGTAAAGACGGCGTGACGACGTACAATCCTCCGCGAAATTTTATTCAGTTTCATGACGCGACAATATTATGGCCGGAAGCGCCCGTAGAGTTTCTCGATCTATGGAAAGAATACGTCGCCCATGAATACCCTGCATTCATAAAAATGCTGAGCGACGCGGGCATGGGCCCGTTCATGCGGATAATCCCGATCAACAAGTCGATCAAAGGCGGCGCGACGGTTTTGCCGTATGAAGCTGCGGCAAACATGATAAATGAGGCAGGCAAGCTGGCGGTCGCCGACTGCCCATGCCGCCGGGCGGTGAGGGAATGCGACGCGCCGCTCGATGTATGCATTCAGATCAACAAAGGCGCCGACTATGTGCTTCAACGCGGAACAGGTCGGGAAATATCGAAGGAAGAAGCGGTTGTGATACTCGACAGGGCGGAGAAAGCCGGGCTCGTGCATCTGACCGAGCACAGGCCGGGACTCGGGAACGTACTTTGCAATTGCTGTCCTTGTTGCTGCATGGCATTGCAGCCGCTGCTCAAAGGCGGAGTGCGGGCGTTTGCCGTGCCGAGCCGTTTCTCTGCTTCTGTCGACGCCTCGGCCTGCACAGGCTGCGGACTATGCGAACCGCGCTGCCACGCAGATGCAATCTCGGATGCGGACAGTTCGGCGAAAGTCGACGCGGAACGCTGCATAGGGTGCGGACTTTGCGCATCGGTATGCCCGACAGAGGCGATCGCGCTTCAGGAAATCCGACCGCCGGCATAAGAAACATATAACTGATTTTGCGCGCTTAATAGGTAAATCAGGATAGTCGTGGATTTATTGATTATAGGATTCACGGCGGTTTGCCGACACTTCATTTTTTGCTTATTTCCGGCATTGTGCTAAAATTATAATCTCGGACAGGAATAATGGCCATTGCGGCCGGCTGAAAGCGGAGGCTTAAGGTTTGAACGAAAGACAAATTCTTAACTACAGAATGTTTCAAAAGATAATGCGCCCTGTTTATGACATCACCATAGACACCAGCATATTGAACCCGCAGTTTGTGCCCGAGGACGGCCCGTGCGTGCTTGTCGCGAATCACCGCAGCGACCTCGACCCGTTCATCATCATGGTCAATGTTAAGCGGCCGATCAACTGGCTCGGAGCGTCCTACCTATGGAACATTCCGTTTGTTAAGGATTTTCTAAACGGCATCGGCGCGATTCCGATCTCGAAATACAAGAGCGAAATCAACGAAGCTTTCGACATCGCCGCGAAACTGCTCACGAAGGGGCAGGCGGTCGGAATCTTTCCGGAAGGCTGGGAATACATAGCCGCGAATCAGTTCGACTGGAGCGTAGGCGAGTTTCAGACCGGTTTCGCGCGCATCGCGATGCAGACAAACGCGCCGGTCCTTCCGCTCGCCATGATGGGACTCTCGGAAAAACGCGGCGTGCAGGCATTCCCGCCGTTCATTCGCAAAATCCTCGACTATCCGATTGAGATGCAGTACATCAAGGACCGCTGCGTCTATCAGAAACTGCACATAAACGTCGGCCGCCCGATTCCTTGCCCGGAGAATGCAGACCACACGGACCGCGACGCGGTTCGCGCTTTCACTGAAAAAGTGAACGGCGTGGTAAAGGAACTATACAACGCCATGCCTACGGTTTCGGGCTTCGAAAACCTGTTGCCTAAACCGGCCGGCCCTCGCATCGATCCGGATAAAAGAGACGAATCCGATGACGACGCTCTTTCGGGTCTAATCAGCGTCTGAGCTTATCCGGAATGTAGCGATATATTTCAAGAATTCCGTTCATCTATTTTAACCTTAATATAATTTTGGAAATATTTTCAACTATAAAACATAGATGCTATAATTTGAAAATCCGGGGAGAGTGTCGTGAAAGAACACGGTAAAGAAGTTAAACGCACACAACGCCAATTTAGCGGCGCGCGCAGAATTGCCGGTATCGCCGCAATTTTTGCGGTTATGATTTTCGCGGCGATTCAGTTTAGCGCTTCGGCAGTGGAAGTCGCGAATTTGGATATGCCGATCGGCAATGCAGAAATACGGTCTGAAAAGGATGCTGTTTTTTTTCGGCTGCGAGCTCCGAAAAACAACAGAACTGAATATGGCGTGTTTCGTTACATGAGGGAGACAGGCAAATGGGAACCGCTCGGAACGGTGGCATCGTTTGACGGGCCGATTCAACATAAAAACGGGCTGGTGTCGCCTGAGGATTTTTTCTATCCACGGAATGGTTATCAGGAGATAAAACTCGCCACGCTGACGTATAAGATCGAATGTATTAATAATAAAGTCGCCATTTCTGTAAAAGGCGGCTCAGGCCCGGACGAATATTATACGACGCCCGAAATGAAGTTTTACGAGGGAACCCGCGTGTTTCGGTTCCGCTACCTGACATCGAGCCGGCTATGGTTCGATATGCGGATAGACGGAGCCAAAGGAACAAGAAGCGCCGGGATCGGCTATTTCGATCTGCCAGCGAAAACGGTGAAAATAATTACGCCGGCAGAGATTGAACCCGACCATGGCAAGCCGATAATTGTCAGCGAGATGTCCGGGATAGCGGATAACGTATGGGTGGGGCTCGCATACTGCGGCGAGCCGACCTGTCGCGAAAACGGTATCGTGTTGCGCATTGGCCCGGACGGCAAAATAGCGCGCCGCTGGTACTCAGGCGAGAAGGGGCTTCCTCCGGGCGCCGTTATAAGGGTCATGCCGGACGGCGATTCACTCTGGATTGTCACTATGAAAGGAATCGCGCTGATCAAGTCCGACAAGATCAGCCGTTTTCAAATATCGCAAAAAGCCGACGTTGTCGAAGGCGGCAAATTCGGTTTTAAGGCAGAATCGACGCCTCTTGGCGTTACGCCCGAATTCGCGGGTCCGGCGGTTATTCAGGAAGTTCAAGGGAACCATTTCAGACTCAAAACAAAATCAGCGGCGGCGCTCTGGGTGTCAGAGCAAGAAAACCGTAGCGCCTATACAGACGCGACAGCGACTATTAAGTTGAAATCCGGCATGACGGTCGCTTTTAGATCGGCAGCCGACTCGAAATTGCCTGCCGCGAAGTTGACGCCGGGACAGCGCGCCAATGTAGTTCTGCCTGTTGCCAAACGGCAAAATGGCTGGATTGCCGCCGAACTGCCGGGATTTTTCTGGTTCGCTCCGGATTCCGTGCGCCTGAATATCGAGGCTGCGGGCGAGTTTCCGGCTGACAATTTTCTCTCATTGACGGAAGAAACACGAAAATCGAAGTAGCGATCTTGCATTTTCCACGTTAGATATCCCTAAACAGTTTGCAATAAAAGCCCGTATTCTCATTTTAGCGCGTTTTTATTCTTCAAATGTCGCTATTTTCTTCAAAAATTAAGGCATTACTGCCAAAATCGGAAATATTTCACTGTTTGTGAGGACTATATATTAACAGACAGTTTCATTGAATAGGAGCAGACATGGCTGACAAACAAGAAGGCGCCACCCGCAGGAATCCAAACATTTGGGTCCCGACACTTTATTTCACTCAAGGATTTCCATACACGACGGTTATGGAAATGGCCACCGTGTTTTTCAAAGCGCTGAATGTGCCGCTGGAAGCGCTCGGCATATTTCAGGGTTTATTCGGGATGCCGTGGGCGTTTAAGATGATCTGGAGCCCGCTTGTTGACTTGGTTGGGACGAAACGCCGCTGGATTCTGGTCATGCAGAGTTTGCTCGCGTTGACTTTCTTCGCGCTTGCCGCGTTTGTTTTTCTTCCTAACAATGCCGCGTTGCGCTCAATTTCATTTTCGATGCCGAATATATCAAATATCTGGGCGAACGCAGGATTTATTTTTGGAGTTCTGACTCTTTTGTTCTGCATCGGGTTCGGATTAGACCAGCGGCGTAGTTCGACGACGCGCGCTGCCTGCGGCATTATAGGCGTAGCGATCGCAGCTGCTTTTGTTGTTTTTCGGTCCACTGTTTTTATGTCTGCGTCACTGTCTCTCTCAACAACGATATGGATTTTATTTTTAATATTTTTGCTGACCGCGTTATTCAGCGCGACGCAGGATATTGCGATTGACGGTTACTATCTGGACACGCTCGATCCGGCTGGGCAGGCGAAGTACAGCGGAATAAGGGTGATGTTTTATCGTATAGCTATGGTCGCCGGCGGCGGATTTCTCGTGATGCTGGCGGGCGGCGGCGGTAAAACGATTGTATGGCATGGGATTACAATTCCGGGATTTCTTACAGGTTGGAACGCGGCTTTTACTCTTGGCGCCGCGCTTTTCTTTCTCTTTCTCGTATTCCATTCGTTTTATTTGCCAAGGCCGGTTATCACAGTGGAATCGGACGCTAATCAGGCTAAGAAATCTTTCGGAGAGGCGTTCTCGTCATACTTGGATCAGAAGCGTATAGTAGTTATCCTTTTGTTCATTCTTCTCTTCCGGATTGGCGACTTCCTTTGGAAACCGATGTCGAAACCGTTCCTGATGGACATCGGCGTGAGCATAGGCCAGATAGGTTTTCTTCAGGGAGTCATAGGCATAATCGCGACGATTTTAGGAAGTATTGTAGGAGGCATTTACATTTCAAAGCGTGGTCTGACACGAGGCCTTTGGGTTCTCGGTATCATACAGAGCATAACGCTGCTTCTTTACGCGTGGCTCGCGTTTGTTCATAAAGTTATGCCGAAAGGCGCCGACGGCGCTGTTCTGCAAGCTATCACAAACACCGGCCTGATACATGTCGGAGTCATAAATACATTCGAGAATTTCGCGTATGGACTTGGCACAATCGCTTTTGTTAATTTTTTGATGCGCACCTGCAAAAAGGAATATAACGCCGCTCATTATGCGATCGCAACAAGTCTCATGGCGCTCGCTACAATGCTCGCAAGCTTCTTTAGCGGGTTTCTCGTTAAGGATATGGGGTATATGACATTCTTCATATTTTGTTTTGCTGCTTCCATTCCGGGGATATTAATCCTCATTTTCCTGCCGCTTAAGGATATGGAAATTGTGAAGAAGTAGCGAGTAGATGTAATGCATCGCCACATTGACATTCCGAGCGAAGAGAGATATCTTCAATAAAATTCATTTTTAAATTTGATAAAACCAGAGTGATTGTGACTTGTTATCACCAGTCGCCGCTAGCGCCGCCGCCGCCGCTGTCGCCGCCGTCGAAACTGTCCGAGCTATCGGAACCGCAGTCCAAATCATGCCGTGAATCATAGCTGGAATCGTTGTTTGCTCCTCCTAACGCATCAGAAGAGTAAAAATATCCGCCGCCTCCACCTCTGCGTCGCTTTGATATGCTGCCGAGAATCACCGCGATAATAATAAAACCAATGAAAAATATGATAAATCCAGCGTTCATAAAGAAATCAATGAACGGATTATCGAATGTCGGCGATGGAGGATCAGGAACCGGAACGCCTGTCTGCTCAGCGAAAGCTGTTCCGGTCGCCATGCCGACATCAACGGGATTTACGGAGTATTCATCGGCTATTTCAGCGACAATCGCTTCGACTCCTGCAGTCACGCCGCCGTTAATATCTCCCGCTTTGAATTTCGGTTTGATAATGTCGTCTATTATCTCGCCGGCTTTCGCGTCGGGTATCGCGCCCTCCAACCCATAACCGACCTCGATGCGCATCTTTCTGTCGTTCAGGGCGACAAGCAGCAGGACGCCGTTGTCTTTCTCTTTATTTCCAATTTTCCATTTTGAGAAAAGCTTGACCGCGTATTCCTCAATGGGAACGCCGTCGAGCGTATCGATTACTGCGACTCCGACTTGAGCTGTCGTTTTTTCGTGCAGCGACTGAAGAATAGGGATAAGTTTCTGTTTTGTCTCTAAGTCCAACGCGCCAGCGGTGTCGGTGATGTACCCGGTCGGCTCGGGATAGTTGACGGAAAGAGCCGTCGACGCGATTGCTGTTACAAGCGCGATTGCGAATAGTAGAGAAAAACGTATTTTCATAATAAACACTCCGTCAATTCATTGAATTAAGCATAGCCATTTATTAAATCCATTTCAAAAAAACGGCGAATATGATTATGCAAATTATATCGACGGCGAAAATCGTTCCGACAGTCGCCGCTTTTTTTCGCGCCGTCTCCATGTCGTAAACCCAGAATGAAACGAGATAAAACGGAAGGTAGCCTATAAAGAAAATCAGCCATGGAACGCGGACGCTCCACCAGCAGTATTCCCAAGTAAGCTGTCCGGCGAGATTCAGGACGATTTCAACGAAAACGCAGAATATTGCGCCTGCTATCGCTATGAAAAGACGGTTCGGAATGCCGAGTATCTTCACGCTCTTATCGAAGATAAGCGTTTTCGACATGGCGACGCCGGCGATGGAAAACATGAAGCAGATTTCGATGTTCAGTCCGATTAGAATAAGAAACGCGGTTTTGCCGGGCGCGCCCCACACGGGCGCATAGTTCGTGAAGTGGAACACGAGACTGTTCCATATCTCGTTGAACCAGTCCATGCCCCAAAACGCGAGGCCCGCGAAAACGACGTTCCAGTTTTTCTTCTCAATTTCCGCCGAATAGATATAAACGGCGATCGCGAGCAGAGGAATGACATACCACGAGAACTGGCCCGGGTCACGCAGAATGCTTAACGCTTGTCGCGCGGAATCAGTCGGCATGGCGGCCTCCGGCTAACAGAATGTATCGCCGCTGGCGATGCGTTTTCAGCCGCGCCTGCGGACGTATCTTATATTGTTTATCTAAATGTCTCTAATAACTTTTATTTTCAGGTCGGACACCGGAAATGACGAGCACGGATGAAAAAAGCTGAATTTTTTGTCCGCGAGCCGGCGGCCGTCGTTGTCCGGGCAAACGAAAACGTCGCCGGAGATCAGGATCGAGCGGCAGAAGCCGCATTCTCCGGACCGGCATTGAGAGGGCGCCGCGATGCCAGCGCGTTCGAGCGCCACGACAACCGACTCCGTCGCTCTCGCCGGCAGGACTTTCGATTCGTTGCCGATCAGCGCGGTGATTTCGAAAACCTTTTCCGCCGCGCCTTCCGGGAATCCATGATACTGCGTGATGTCCGGAATTTCGCCGAATGCCTCGCGCCGAATCCGCTTGGCGGGAATGTCGAAGCAAGTCATTTCTTTTTCAAGGAACTTATACATTACCTGCGGGCCGCAGATGAAGAATGTCTTTCGGTCCATCTCTCCGCAGCAGTTGGAAATGCATTCGGATGTCAGGAATCCCGAAAGGCCGTCCCAGCCTGAGTCCGGCTCGCTGCAAACGAAATGCACAGAAAGCTTATAGGGGGCTTTTACCGCCAGTTCGAGCAGTTCGTCCTTGAAAATGATGTCGTCGGCCTTTTTCGTGCCGTACAACAGAGTGAAATGAACATCCAGATCGTTTTCGATAATGTCTTTTATCATAGATCGGAACGGGGTGATTCCAGCGCCGCCCGCAATGCCGACAAGCTCTTTCGAGTCGCGAATCGAATCGTAATAGAACAGGCCGCACGGGCCGGAGCTTTCAACGATCATTCCGGCGTCCCATGAGTTCCAGATATGTTCGGTGAAGAAGCCGCCTTCTTTGCGGCGGATCGTGATTTCATAGAATCCGTTATTAAGCGTGTCGTTCGGGGATGACGATATCGAATAGGGACGCGTGATAGGAGAGCCGTCGATGTCGACCTTCAGACTCAGGTATTGGCCAGCGCGAAAAAACGGGAGCGAAGTCAGCCCGGAGTCCGGGGCCGGAACGAACCTGAAAGTTTTCGCCGAGTCTGTCTCGCGCCGAATTTCAGCTATTTCGAGTTTGAGTTTCGCCGGGTGAATGGCGCGCGCGAGCTCGTTGACCGGGTCGGATTCGATCGGGTCAGGAAGCGCTTTTTCAAATCTTCGTTTTCTATCCGGCAAAAGGTAAAAAGGAGCGAGCAGGTCGATCAGTTCGCCTTTGATGTGTACTTTCGTTCTCATTATTTCACCCCCATTTTGCGCAGAGCGGCGCCTGCGGTCGCCTGGCCCGACATTAACGCGCTGCTGTATCCGTGGCACATCTGTGAGTAGCCGCCGGTGAACATCAGGCCCTTGATATAGCATTCATCCTTCTGCGATAGAATGCGTGGGATGACTGAGTCCCACGGCTCCGGCTCGTAACCGTAAACGCCGCCGCCGTGAGTTCCGGTGTATCGCGCGAACGTCACCGGCGTGGCCACCTCGATCTCCTCGATGTGGTCGCGTATGCGCGTGTGTGTCGCTTTCTCGAATTGATCGATCATGTCGCTCGCGATCTTGTTTTTGAGCTTGAAATAATCTCCGGGCGTCAACGTATGCCACGCTTCGCTCTTATACAGAGTCGTCATTGATATGATCGATGTTCCCGGAGGCGAGCAGTAAGGAATCGCGTTGTTGAGGCAGATTGTCGCCTGCATGTTGTTTAGCGCCGCTTTGCCCATGGAAAAATATATGTCGTCCGTATCCATGTTTTTCGAAATGAAGAGGCCGTAATCACGGATTCCGATTTCTTCCATCGGCGCGTTGAGCCCGAGATAGACGACGAATCCGGCGCCGCCGTGCTTCCTCGCGTTTACGTTTTTGTACGCCGCCGGTGGAACCGCCGATATAGGCGATATCAGCTTGTTATAGGCGAGGGTAGGGGACGCGTTGCAGATGACGTGTTGCGTTTTGATTACATCGCCGGACGCTGTCTCCACGCCGGCGACCTGATTGTTTTCGACGATTATTTTCTCGACGCGCGTGTTGTACTCGACCTGCCCGCCGAGTTCCAGGATCCGCGCTTCCATCGCCGATGCGAGTTCGTGCGACCTCATTCTCGGTATGTACGCGCCGCGTTCGAGATATTCAAGCAGCATGACAGCCCATATCGTGAACGACATCCGGCTCGTCGGCAGCCCGAGATAGCACCAGTACGGATAGAGTATTTTCATAGCCTTCGCAGGGATGTTGAACGTCTTCGTCACTTCATCCACGGTGTAGGCGAGAGTTTTCATGAAATTTCCGATTTTAACCGGCATCGACGCGGCGTCTCCGAATGCGGCGGGCAGATTCTTAAGCGATTCCGCAAGCTTTGTGATGTCCGGCTTTTCGTTAAGCTTGCCGAGCAATCCGATCGTGTCTTTCAAGTCGCGGCACAGTTCTATGTATTTGTTCATAGGCTCGCGGCTGCCGGGAACTTCAAGTTCAATCGCCTCTATATAATTCTGGACGCCGAACGGCAAAGTGATGTCTAAGTTGTCGTCGGTGAGAATCAATCGGTAGGCTTCAGGAACCGGGACCCAGTCGATGTCCACCTTGCACTCGTCTTCGAGGAATGCGCGGACGCCGCCTTTGTCAGAAGCCGGTCCGATCCCCGCCAGTTCGTGAAGCGACGCCTCGAACTCGAAGCGGCCGCGAACGAAACTCGTCGCGAATCCGCCGGGCAGGTTGTGCTGCTCCAAGAGGAGAGGCTTTCCGCCCTTCACAGCGATTTGCAGCGCCGCCGCCAGGCCGCCGTTTCCCGCGCCGATCACTACTATGTCGTACGAATCGTTAAGTTTAGGAATAGTTCTTTCTCCGGACATTTCCTCCTCCTTCTCTGCCTTTGCCTTTGGGCGCAGCATGCGCGCCCATGCTTACTGATTATATTACACTATTTTGCCCTCCGGCGCCAAATAGGTTCTTGCGAAATGTCTTCGATAGAGCCTCCGGCGGCAGACTTCGATTGGCTGAGTCTTTACACGGTTTTTCTGTTCGTGTAAGATATTTTCGAAGCACAACCCGATTATTCTGGAGCGGCATTTATGACAATCATGGAAATACTGAAACATTGCAGGCTGTTTGAATCTCTTGATGATACGCAACTCGAACGAGTTTCTAAGCTGGTCGAAGAGCATCATTATAGAAAAGGCGACTACATTTGCCGAGAGGGCGCGTGGGGCGACTCGATGTATATTATCGGCGATGGAGAGCTGAAGATTGTAAAAAAGCTGAGTACGGAAAATTTCTGGGACATCACATCGCTACGGCACGGCGACTTTTTCGGCGAGGTTTCGCTGGTCGACGGGAGTCCGCGAACAGCAAGCGCGGTTGCGCTCACCAATACGACCGTCCTTGAAATGTATGGCCGGGAATTCAAGGTTCTTATCAGCGCTGGCGATTCGCTCTCCAACAAAATGCTCGAATCGCTTCTGCGCGTGCTTATCAACCGCATCCGCGCCACTGACGATCTCGTGACCAATATTATGGCTGAAAAGCTCAAAGGCGATTCCGGCCACACCGCGTCAATGCGCGATGTCATCTCGCGAATGATGGTCAGCAAGCGGTAGTTTATTCTCTTTGTATATTCACGACAAACTTTTTCTATTAATGGGCGCGACATGCTATGACCTTGCGGTTGCTGTTATCGGTCTGTTTTGCAATTTTGCCGGAATAAAAAAAGGCCACCTGCTTCTGGTGGCTCTTTAGGAGGAGTTGCTGTGGCTAGCAGCAACCATGTCAATCATTATAAGTTATCGACTCATCTCAGAAAAACTTTAGCGACTTTACAAAATATTTTAAATTTATTTTGAATATCCCTAAAAATGGAGTAAATATTGGCTTATTTGATATTCGCTTTTCAAAATATGCGCATTATCGAAGGGCTTATTGAGCGCGTTAAGGCAATGATAATCATAGATTTTCGCCCAACAAAAAAAGGCCCGGACCTTTACAAAAGGCGGAATTAATTGATATATTCAGTCTCAATTATTTCTGCGATATCATTTATTTGTGATAAGATATGTCTAATGCATAAAAATTGAGGAGATTTACATTATGATGCCGATCGGGCCGTTGATGATAGAGCACAGATTGATCGAGAAGATGATAGCGCTTATGAAGTCGGAAGCCGCTAAAATCGGCGAGACAAAAAGAGCTGGCGTTAAATTGATAGATACGGCGATTGATTTTGTCAGAACATACGCCGACGCGCTTCACCATGGGAAAGAAGAACAGATTTTGTTTCGTGATCTCGCGAACAAGCCGCTTTCGGACGAGCACAGAATGATAATGGATGAATTGATTGAAGAACATAAGAAGGGACGCGCGAACGTGCGCGAACTTATCGCAGCGAGGGAGCGCTACATGAACGGAGACGAGGCGGCGTTGAACGATATCGCGGCGTCGCTCGAATCGATCGCCGGCTTTTATCCCGGCCATATCGAGAAGGAAGACAAGCGTTTCTTCTTGCCGATTATGAAATATTTCACCAAAGAAGAGCAGGATGCCATGCTCGCTGAATTCGAGATGTTCGACCAGAACTTTATTCATGTGAAATACAAAATTGCTGTTGATGAACTAATCAATTCATAAAGGATGTTGACCCCATAATGCATAACGGATGTGAAAAGAAAACGAAATATTATTGGATGATGAGGTGTTTCGCGCTATTGGTAGTTATTTTATGCGCGACGGTTCGAGTTTCAGCGGATGTTGAAGCTGTTTATCTCACGCCGCATTTTCACTACGACCCGGTGTTCGAGAAGGACCAGAGGGCGTACACGAGCGTTGGTTTCGACCGCTGCCGCCGGTTTCTGAAGGCGCTTAAGGAAGACCCGGATTATCATGTGGTTTTCACGGAAATAGATTATCTGAAACCGTTTTTTGACCTGTTTCCTGAGGAACGCGAGATGATTCTGAAGCTGGTCGCCGACAACCGGATCGAGACGGGCGGTTCATACAGCGAACCGAACGAGATGAGCGTGGGCGGCGAGGGGTTGATACGCAACATACTGTATGGCCGCGCATATCACGAAGGAGTTCTCGGCGACCAACGCGCCGGGGTTTATATGCCATTCGATGTTTTCGGGCATACGATTCAATTGACGCAGATTCTGGCGAAGTCGCGCTATGCAGGCGCTGCCTGGCGCAAGGGCAATCCGGCGATCGGTTCGAACCCGGAAATCACCGTGCCGGGACTGCCGCCCGATTTTATCGATCTCGCTCCGGACGGTTCGACGCTTCATCACAGGCGCGAACATTACAAATCGTATTCCGCAGCCTCTTATGAGGAATTGATCGGGAAGGTCGCGAAAAAGAAACGGCTTCAGGATTCGCTCGGACTTGCAGCCGACTTTGGTCTGCTTTCGAGCGCCGATTTCGCCTATCCGGAGCCGTGGCTCTCCGGGAAATCAACATCGCTAAAGAGCAATCAGCCGCCGATTCTGATATCCGGGCCGACGGCGTATTTCGAAGCGATAGACAGGCAGTTGAAGGCCGGAAAGGCGATGATGCCGCTGATTTCGCGCGATTTTTCGCTCTATCACGTCGGCACGGCGCTTTCGCGAGTTGATCTGAAGATCGCGAACAGGCTTGCCGAGAACGCACTGCTGAGCGCGGAGAAGTTCGGAGTGGCGGCGGCGATGCTCGGCGCGATTTATCCGGAACCCGCGCTCGACAAGGCGTGGCGTCAGCTTCTTTTCAATCAGCACCACGACGGAATCACCGGCACATGCAATGATTTGAGCTTCTTCGACATGATGGAGGGTTTCAGGGAAGCAGTTACGCTCGGCGGCGGAGCCCTGAGCGGCGCGGAGTATTTCATTGCATCGAAGATCGATACAGGAAAAATCAAAGGAGCTGTTCCCATTGTGGTTTTCAACCCGCTCGGCTGGAAGCGAACCGACACAGTGTCGCTGATAGTCGACAATACGCCTGAAGGGCCGTTCGTTCTGACAGACGCGAACGAAAATTCGATTCAGTTTGATATGTCAAATGTGATGATTGGCGGGCTTGAGAAAAGCAGGTTGATTTTTGTAGCTTCTGATGTGCCGCCAGTCGGATACAAAACGTTTTTCATTAAGAACGGCGAAGGGATGAAATCCGATGCTGCGGCGCTCAGCGCGAAAGATAACACTATTGAAAACGAATATTACATAGTGACGGTCGATCCGGCGCGCGGCGGCGCCATAACGAAGCTTGTGGACAAGCAAACCGGCCGCGTGGTGATCGACCCGTCGACGAAATATCCAGGTAACGAATTAATAGTCCTCAAGGAAGATCAGGGGCCGCAATACCCGGCATGGGAACTTTCGACGGTTGGAGTTAAAGGATATTCATCAGATAACAAGGCGGATGTCGAAACCATAACCGGCGTGTCGTTTGTGAAGCTCGTTGTCAAAGGGCGAATCGGCGATCTCGGAGTTTACACACAGGAGATAAGGCTTTCCGCCGGCGTTAAGAGGATAGATATGATGACGACGATTTTGCCGGAAAATTTGCTAAAAGACGCGTCGAACAGGAATATGTGGATGGTTCGTTTCCCGGTGAAGCTAAACGGAACGGGCCCTGTGATCGAGGATCGCTTTTATGCGGCCGCGCGGCGAGAGAGCCTGAAGCCGCTGAACTATCGGACTGATCTCGATAAGATGCTGACGCTTAGCGCGCCGTATTCCGCGCTGAACTGGGTTGAGGAGGGGACGGCGGTCCGAGTGGATATAGCAGACGCTTCCGGCGCGTTATCGGACGGGCTGGCTGTGCGTTTGTGCGAGATCGTTCATGCGAGGAACGCGGAAAGCATTGCGGCGGCTCAGACGCTCGAAAGCGCGCTTATCATGCGGGGCGTGACGTGCACGCCGAGTTATGCCGACGAGGACCGGAACAAGGATCTGCTAAACCGTAACTTCAGATTCGTTATTGCCATAGGCAGTGACAACGCTTTCGCCGCTTCGGTGACGTCAAAAGGCGAATCGGGGGCAAAGTACAAAGAGCGGCTCGCCACAGAAGGCGCCGCAAGACTGCTGATATCGCCGGTCGCCAACGACATGGAAATCCGCAATGTCGACACGCTCGTTCTCGGGGCAGCGGACGCCGCAAGAATGAAAAAGATGATGTCGCAGCTTGCCGAGGAGATAACGCAGAAAATGAGAATCGCATTGAGCGTCGAAGAAGACGGCCGGAACTCGAAGAAGAAAGCGCCGCCGGACGACTATGGAATCGCGCTTATCAATCGCGGCAATATCCTGCATAGCTTCGATTCGAACGGCACGGTTGTCATGGGGCTTTTCCATTCCGCGCAGTGGGCGGCGGAGCTTCAGGGCATTCCATTCACGATTACCGAAGCCAAAACGCATCGTTACGAATATGCGCTTTATCCTCATTCCGGCGACTGGCGCCGGGCGCAGACTTATCGCGTCGGCCACGAAGTGAACACGCCATTGACGGCTGTGGAGGCGAAGACGCAAGACGGAAACTTGCCCGTAGTGATGAGTTTTATTGACATCGAATCGGATAGCGCCGTTCTTTCTTCAGTAAAAGCTGCGGGAAATCCATATGCCTCTATGAAAACATCAGGCGCGACAGGGCCGCGAAACGGCGTGATGATTCGTTTCTATGAAGCTGAGGGAAAGGCAACTGACGTAAGGGTTAAGTTTTTCAAACCGCTTAAATCAGCGCGGCATACGAATCTTATCGAGGAACCTGACGGCGGAACGGTCAGATTGCTTTACGGCGACACAATAGAAATGAAGCTTGGCCCCAATGCGATCGAGACGGTTCTGGTGGAATTCAAGGAGGAGGGGGAGTTATCCGCCGCGTCGCAGGCGATAGCGGCGGCGACCGAACAGTCGAAGCGGCTGTACTCCGATTACTGGGCTCTCAATCTCGGCGCCGCGTACATGTATAATTCGCCTGTGTCCGTCTCTATCGGATATCCGCTCGAAAAGAATTTGCCGGAATCCGGGATGCTTGGGGTGAATGTGAGAAAACAGCCTAAGAACACTCTCAAAAAAGGGAACAACAAAATGCGGCTGGCGGTGTCGAACAATTCGACTGACTCGCCTCTTGAGGGAACGCTGACCATCGAAGCGCCGGACGGTCTGACGCCGTCATTCACTGAAAAGAAGCAGACGTTCGCGGCGCGTGAGGGAAGAATCGTCGATTTTGAAGTAAGAGCGGACAGCCCGCCGGCGGGCGGATATATACGCGCTTCGCTTAAAGCCGGAGATAAAACATATTTCGGTACGTTGCCGGTCGGCAAACATGATGATTTAGCCGCATCAGCCGCAATTGAAAAAGCCATAGGCAACTGCAGAAAACTGAAAGTGGATATATCGAATAATCAGGGCGGCGACATAGAAGGCGCGGTCTCAGTGATCGGACCGGTGGAAACATTTCCGGAAATTGCTGCAGCGCCTCTTTCATTGACGGATGTATTCCCGAGCGCTGTTGATTTTGAACTTGCCGGCAACCAGAGCGGCGTCTATATGTTTGACTTTTGCGGGATTGAAAAGGGCGCCGAAAATATTCAAAGTTGGCTGATGATAAAAATCAGATATAACGGGGAATTGAAATATATTCCGCTGGAAATAAATTAAGCCGTCAGCGGGTAATATCTATCACGACGCCGCGTTCGGCGACCAATTCATTGATAATAACGTTCAGATCGGCGGTCGTGACTTTATCGAATTGGATGAGTTTCGATTGTTTGATAAGATCGCCCGTTGTTTCATGAATGAGTTGAATGCGGAATCCGTTATTTTGAGCCCAGAGGCGGATGACAAACGGCGAGTTGCGAACATCCTGATGCTGATTGAAAATTTCGAGCGCTTCGAGAATCTCGTTCCAGAGTTGTGCGTCCGGCGGTTTGATCTCCGAAAACGGATAGCGGTGTTTGTCACCCTGCCTCTCTTTTGCGTCGGTTCTATTCTCTACGCGCCGGTCTTCGACGCGGCCGGCCCGCTTCACGTCCTGTTCGAACTTGGGAATGTAGTTTGTGACATTAGAAATCGTTTTGTTAAAATCGTCGGGCATGAGCTCTCCGTAAAATTAATGTAGACTAAAAGCCGTTAATCGACTGCAAGGAAATTATAACGATATTTGAAATATTTTAATATCCGGCGAAGTCAATTCGGTTGATTCTGTTTCCGCGCGCTGTTGAGTTTGAGTTCCGCTACGACCATTGCGACCATGATCAGGGCGCCGCCGAACATTGCGTTCAGCGATAACGTTTCGCCGATGTAGAAGTAAGCGACGATAGCTGCGAAAAGAGGTTCCAGAGAATAAATCACGACTGCTTTAATCTCGGAGATATATCTCTGCAACAGCGCCTGAACGATATATATGTAGGCTGTTGCCGCTGTCGCGCAATAAATAATTGTTCCCCAGACAAACCGATTGTCCGGAATCGCGATATGTTTATTCACGATAAGTCCGCCGGCGGCGGTGAGAATTGCGACAGTGAGCAACTGAATTACAGTGAATGACGGAGCGTCGATACGTTCGGGGAGCCGTCCGCAGATCATGAGTTGCAATCCGAACCCTACGGCGCATAAAAGAGCGAGAAAATCGCCGAAGTTAAGTTTAATCGGAAATTTCAAAGTCATGAGAGCGAGTCCGGCAAGCGCCATCAGAACGGAAGCCGCCTGCATGGCGGTCGGCGGTTTGCGGTCGAGCGCGGCGACGTAAAGCGGCACAAACACGACACAAAGTCCTGTGATAAAAGCGGAGTTCGATGCGGATGTATATTTCATGCTGACGGTCTGAAGGAGGAATGAAGCTGTAAGGATTGCTCCGGATATTACGGCGACAAAGACAGTCGCGCGATTAATGTTATTTAGTTTTTTGAAGTAGAAAACGCATATGACAACGGTTGCGATGAAGAAACGTATTGAGACAAGCGAGTAGGGGTCGATAAGCGATACCGCTTCTTTCACCATTACGAAAGTGCCGCCCCAGAACATCACTCCGAGAAGAAGCAATAATGTGGCTGTTGTCGCTTTGTTCTTCGCCATTCGGATAAGTATAACCACCGAATAAAATTTTGTGATATAATTCCTCAAGAATATTTCGTGGAGAGCAAAAATGTTTTCGTCCCGTAAGCTTACTGAAATGGAGACTGAGACGCTGAAGAATGTTTTCGGCGATCAGGTAGACTACAGTAAGATACGGATTCGCGACAAACACTGGACGACGGAGGTTAGCGGGGCGAGAGCCTTCGTTTTCGGGAACAGCATACAAATGAGCGGAAAGTATATAGGCGACCGTACGATATTGATCCACGAAACTGCGCATGTGTGGCAGTTTCAACATACCATGGGATGGGAATACATTTTCAGCGCGTTAACGGACCACATATTGGCGCGCTTGGATGGGCATAACCCATACGATTACTCGAAAGTATTGGGGACGGCGCCGTGGCATAAGTGGAGTGTGGAACAGCAGGCGCAGTGGATCGGCGAGCATGAATGCCTTCCGCCTTTCGACATCAGGTTTCCCAAAGGCCGCTCGGCAAGCGCTCAAAAAAGGAATTCGAGAAAGAAAGAACGGTGAAGCGGCGGCGGCCGCATCACGACAAAAATATGTTTTGCAAAATCGAAAGCAATCAAGGTGAAATATAAAGAGTTATCCAAAAACGTATTTGCGGAGGATTCCTATGCCGTTGTTAAAGATGAGCGACGGGAGCAGGACGTATTACGAGACGCACGGGCCGGAGGACGGAGCTCCTGTGATGCTGCTTCACGGCTGGTGCGCGAGCCTTAGGCTTTATTGTGAGCAGACGCGCTCGCTCGCCGAGGCGGGTTATCGCGCGATACTTCTCGATAGCGTAGGGCACGGGCGTTCGAGCAAAAAAGTAGACACTGTTGATAAGGACATCGTTGTCGAGCGGTTCAGCGAGTTTGCGGAGAAGATGGGACTGTTCGGGGGAGATCCTTTCGCGCTGATCGGACACAGCGCCGGCGGAGGAGCGGCTCAGCAAATTTATCTGAAACACCCGGACAATATAGCGTGTCTCGTTCTCCTTAACACCGGATATCTGATGCGCGACAGCCTGTTGCGTAATGTCTTCTGGTCAATGTCTCCACTGATGGCGGAGGCGGCGTTTCATCCATTGGCGAAGCTGGCGATCAGGCCGGCGATGAACGCAGCCGCTGATGTCGCGGGCCTTCTGTTTAATAAAGACGCGCATAAAATCAGGCTCTGGTTCACGGATGTGATGCGAACGCGGCCGGACGTTGCGCGCATGGAAATCGAAGAAATAATGCGCCACAACACGAAAGAACAGTTGCCGGGCATCACATGCCCGACATTGATAATAGGCGGCAGCATGGACCTGCTGGCGCCAGCGAGACAGTCGCGCGTCATGCATGCAATGATCCCGAACTCTGAACTTGTCGTCGTTCCGACAGGCCACGCAGGAAAAATGTTCCAGTCCGAACTATACAACAAGCCGATAATAGAATTTCTCACGAAGAATTATCCGTCTGCAGTCCCGAAGAAAGCAACGAGGGCGCCGGTAAAGAAACACAACGCGGCAAAAGCGGCCAAGAAGGCGCCGGCAAAGAAAACACTGAAAAAATCCGTCGCGATAAAAAAAGCTGTGAAGAAAAAAACTGTGAAGAAAAAGAAAAGTTAGAAATACGCTCCCGTAAAACATATTAACAAAAAGTTTATGATGGCATGGATTCGATCAGAACGTAGCCTTGAACGTTCCTTCGAATAAGTGGCCGGTGTAGTTTGTTTTCGAATCAAGAGAGTTCTTAAAGTTTGAAAGCCTGTACAGCAGGTTGAGCGAAATGATTTTCGTAAGTTTGTTGTCAGTGCCCAGTTCCATAGTCAAATTTTTATCAGAAGAAGAGCCGGATCTGGAGACATTCTGGAGTTGGAACCATTGGTTGCTGGACTCGGTTTTTCGCGTGACGCGTGACTGAAGAGTGCCGGTTTTGTAACCGGGCGTAGGCGCCGAGGAGAAAGAGTCGCTTTGAAAAGTTGTTGAATAGCTCCAGACCTGATTGGGGTCATAGCCGAGCGCGAGGTTCCAGCCGCTGCTCGTACTTTTCAGCGACTGAGTTCTATTCGTTGTTGAGACATCGTTGTTTTGAAGGGACAGGACAGCATGATACGGCCTTCCCGGCGGCCTGTACTCGAAATCATATTTCTTATTCTTGTTGTTAGTCGAAGAATCGTCGCCGACATAAGTGTCGGCGATCGAGAAAGCTGGACTGAAAGAGAGCGATTTCGTGATAATGAACCCGGTTTGGAATTGAGAAGTTTTCGTTCCGGAAGAGGGGCCGTTGACGCTGGGCGAGTCCTGCTGGGTAAAATTGAGTTGAACGGTTTTAACAAAACCGAAAGGCCGTGTGGAGAGGGCGATGCGCGAGCGGTTGATGGAGCGCGGCTCGACGCTCGGGCGCGAGTCCGTGGTGGACTGCGAGTCTACATCGGCTGCGATCATGAGCATGGGGATCGGGGTCCAGTTCAAGCCGATCTTGTTCGAGGCGTTCTTGGAATTGAAATTGAGTCTGACGCTTGAAGTGTCGACCGAATTAATTGTGTATTGAGTAGTAAGCATCAGCTTTGTGGAAGGTTTGTAGTTGAAGCCGAGTGAGCGGGCATTTGTTTTTGTGCGGCTCGCGGCGGCGGTCATATCCTTGTGGTCGGTGTTGGAATAGCCAGTAATAATATCTGCATTTTTCAGGAACGGGACGGGCATGCCGAGAGTGACAGCGAGTTTGTCATCTGTGCTTTCGGACTGAGAAGGATTGTAGTCGTCAGTGTTCTGGCGCTTGTCATAGTTCAGTCCGAAACGAGTGATCGCTTTCGATTTGAAATTTAGATTGTAAGACTGCGAGTTGTTCGAACGGATATGAGTTTTAAGAATGTCGGCCGCATTGTCGACATTGTTGAAGTCGGCGGATACGTTAAGGTTTTCGGAGATTTTTTGAGTGATGCCGTAAGAAAGCCGCCGGATTTCGAGGTTGTTGCCGCCGCCGAGAGGCGAGAAGAACGTGTCGCCTGTGTCGAGCGAGAAATTCACTTGGGTTTTATCGCCTTTGTATTTCGCGCTGAAACGATCGCGGTTGCCTTTCGCGAGTTGTGAAGCGCTTGGGGGTCGGTATTGATAGTCGGCTATGATGAGCGTATTCGCAGGAATCGGAGTTTTCAGCGTTACCTCGCCGCGGCTGTAGTCAACGCTGTAGTTAGCCGCGCTGACGATGCCTTCGGTCGAGACCCTGTCGTTAAAATAAAGAACAAAAGAACCTTGAGAAATGCCTACGTTTGCGAGGTTGAATGAGCATGCTTTTGTCGTGATAATCGAGCAGTCGAGAGGAGCAGCGACAATAGCGACTGTTTCATTTAGAACGGAGATGTTTTGAGATGCGATATCCGCGAGGCTTGAAGCGCGCTCGTATTCAAAAGCGAGCGATTTCGACGGATCATATTTAAGGCGGAAGTCGTCCACGGTGTGGTCGTATTTTGATTCGAGCGCTGTAACATCGGGATAGCGCCAGTAGTCGATTCTTATGTATGTGTTGATCCCTATCGGAGAAAAGAAATTAATTCTGTTAAGTTGCTCGTCGATAGTGTAATCCTGCCCGGGTTTCATAGGCACGATCTGGCAGGAAGTAAGCTCGGCGTCGTCGCATTTTGTTATTGTTTCCGAGCCGTTGTAAATCGTCGGCTTTGCGGGATATCCGAAAGCGCCTGAGGAGTCGAGATAAAGATATTCCTTATCGACGTATTGAACAACAGTGTCCGTGGGATAGTAGGAATAATTGATGGTGTATGTGCTTGTGGCGGCGGCGGGAAGCAGGAATTTGCCGTCCCTGTAGTTGCCCATGATGCAGGCGACCTGTTCGCCCGATGTCGTTCCGGCGTCTGCCAGCCTGTTATAATCCTTGTTCGGCTCCATTGCGTTCGAACTGCCCGACTTGAAAATTGTTTCCGTCCCGTTCAGGTAATCGAATCGAACAATGAATTGCTTAGACGCTTGAATGCAATTCGAGCCGAGCGGGCATGCAGAATTACAGGGCATATTGATTGTAGCGGTTTCGTTTTCAATGGCCTCAGTAAGTTTTTGAGTCTGCCTGTTCGCCTGCTGGACAAGATGCGAAACGCCGTATGAGAGTTTATCATTCTTCGAAGTCTGATCGGCGGCGAAAGCGAGGATGTTGCCTTCTGAAAGATTTCCGGTCAGCCGCTGTTCGTAATTGACCATAACGATGTCGTTCGGGCCGAGAATCTGATTAAAAGTTATCTCGCCGGCGAACGCGTCAATGATGTAATCTGAAGAGGGAATAACGGCGCTGTTCAATTGAACAGTAATCTGGTCCGGAACGAGGTCGCGCGCGTTGAGGTCGTATGGGCCTTTAATGTTGCGGCCGGAGAAGCTGATTGTTTTGGATTGGCTTTTTGACTTCGACATGACGGTCGACACATTAGTGCGTCCGGTTTTGTAATCGAACTGAAGTCCTGTGATGTTTTTTGAGAAGGCGGCGAAAGAGCCGCCGGTGACGCTCGCGGAAAAATCGCCGTATGTCAAACCGTAGAAGCCCTGTTCGAGCTTGAACATCATCGCTCGTTCCTGATGCGGCATCTCGTTGAATGAGCCGGTAAGTTTTGTCTTGTCGCCAACCTTGGCGTTGACGGAGAGGTCGGTTCCCTGCTCGATTTTACCGCCGCGGTTCACCAAGCCTTCCCGAGAGATGAATTGTCCGGAACTGCCTGTCGACTTATACTCTCGAAACTTCAGGTATCGGTATCCTTTTACTTCAACAAACGGTTTCTTTTCATCTGTTTTTGCGTCAGTCGTCGCAGGCATAACGATTAATGAAGAATCTGGTTTTGCAACTGCGGAAGCAGCAGTTTTCGGAGGCGCTACAGGGGCGGTTTTTGTAGCAGCAGGCGCCGGCGGCTCTTTATTAACAGCTTTCTCTATTTGTTTTGATTCAATAGCTTTTTCAGGTTCTTTAACGGCAGCTTTAATAACGGGTTTGGCGGGAGCAGGGGCTGGCGACGTAGGTTTTGGCAAAGAGACGGTTGAGGATGACGGAGCCGGAACTGCGTTTTGAGGAACTGTGATCGGCGCTGGCGGAGTGTTAGCGGCAGGTTGCGCTTCTTGAGTTGCAGACTTCGGCTTTACGCCGACGTCGGTCGCGGAATCGAGTTGATCTAAAAGCGAGTTGATTTCATCAAATTGAGGCGTTTGCGCTGATGTTTGAATGGAAGCCGGAGGCGTGGGCGCTGAAGAAGGCGCGGCAACAGTGACTTTGGTAGGCGATGGAGGAGTTGTCTGAGTTTTTGCAGGTTGCGGCTGGGCCTTTGGCTTTTCAGGCGTCACAATCTTATCGGGCGCAGGTTTAGGCGTAGTAGGTTTGGTCACAGCCGGAGGCGAAACTGTTTTTTGAGCTGCCGGCGCAGGCTTAGCAGGTTCAGTCACGGTTTTAGGCAGTGGAGGCATCTCGACGGGAGGGGTAGTTTGTTTTGCGGCGACAGGCTTTGGCGGAGCGGGTGCGGGAGTCGGCTGAGGCGCGGGAGCCGCAATTGGTGGCGTCGCCTTAGGAGGTGGCGTTGCGGCTGGCAAAGGCGCAGGTTGAGTCGGCGCCGGCGCTTTTGGAGTCTCGAAAGCGGACGGTTTCGCTGGCAGAGGTTCATTTTCAATAACGACGTTTCCATCGAGTTCGCTCAGCAACTGATCTACTTTTGAGAGTTCAGGTTTCTTTTCCGGCGTTGACGTTTCGATAACCGGCGGCTCTTCAGGAGTCTTATTGCCTTCCACAGGAATAGCTCTTTCTAGGTCATCTACAAGGCTATCGACACGTTCGGAAAAATCCTCTGATTTCTTCCCCCTTTTTTTATTCTTAGCGTTCTTCGTCTGTTTGTCGGCGGATTTATTAGATTGCGGATCTGATTTTGCAGCGTTTTTGTTCGTTTTTTCTTTTTTAACTTTGTTTTGCTGGTCCAGAGTTTTATCGATGAGATCGATAAGCTCATCAGGAGTCAGTTGAGTTTTTGATTCGTCCTTATTTGTAATTTTCGTTATTACTGAATCGAGAAGCGCTTCCGGGTTTGCTGAAGTCGGAACAGAAATAAACACAAATATTAATGCGAGCGCCACCGCGAAAAAACATAAAAAATACTTTTTGCGAACCATCAGGTATGCCATTAAATATATAATATTTCTGTTCGATGGGCGTCAATTAAAGCAATATATGCCAAATTGCATTGATACAGGCAACCCGCCGAACATACTTAAAATACTTAAATTATCTCAGCTATTATAATCCATTACTCTTTATTATTGAATATATGAGTGTGTGATTTAAATTACTTTAGAATATGTATCAAATAAAGTCTGACATAGAATTTAACCGATCGTACGTGAATTACACGCTTATTGCGGCATTAGCAAACTCTGCCAAATTAAAAAGGGGCGCGGCAAGCCGCGTCCCTTAAAATGGTTGACAAAAACGAGCTTAGTGATCGTCGCGTTCTTTTTTCGATAGGCCGAGAAGAGAGCGCATGCTGTCGTAAATTCCCGCCATGTCGATCTTGTAGTGAGCATAAAGATCTTCCGGATAACCGATGACGGAGAAAACATCAGGGATGCCGACCCGTTTGAACTTAATGCCGATGCCTTCTTCAGCGATAACTTCGGCGACAGCGCTGCCGAGTCCGCCGTAAATGTTGTGTTCTTCGGCGGTGACAATGCATTTTGTCTCGCCGGCCGCTTTGAGGATAGCTTCCTTATCGAGCGGCTTAATTGTGTGCATGTTGATTACGCGGACGCTGATGCCGTCTTCGGCTTCGAATTCCTCGGCGGCTTCAATTGCGGCCATGACGCAGACGCCGCAAGCGATGATCGTGGCGTCCTTGCCTTCGCGCAGTGTGATGGCTTTTCCGAGTTTGAAATCGTAGTCGAGCGTTTCATAGACCGGCGGTTCGAAGCCGCGGCCGACGCGCATGTAGAACGGTCCTTCGTGTTCTTCGACGGAGGCGATGATCGCCTTAGCGGTTTCGATGCCGTCAGCGGGAACGCAGACAGTCATGTTGGCGAAAGAGCGCATGATGGCGATGTCTTCGGTGGCGTGGTGAGTGGTGCCGCCGTTGCCCATGCTGAGACCGCTGTGAGTGCCCGTGATTTTTACGTTCAGGTTCGGGTAGCAAATGTCTGTGCGGACCTGTTCGCAGGCGCGCATGGAAGCGAAAGCCGCGAAAGTGCTGACGTAAGGTTTTAGGCCAGTGAGAGCCAAGCCCGCCGCCGCGCCGGTCATATTCTGTTCGGCGATCCCGAAGTTGAAAGAGCGTTCCGGGAATTTGGTGAAGAAGTCGCCGACTTTAGTTGACTTCGCAAGGTCTGCCGAGAGGCAAACGATTTCCGGGTATTTGGCGCCGAGGTCGGTAAGCGCCTTCCCGTAGATCGCGGCCTGAGTGAGATCGTTTAAATCATCTATCGTGTATGAAAGTCCACCTGCCATTGGGAAATCCTCCTTTTAGTTTAATAAGTGTCAGCGGCATTCAGCGCGCATTTTTTCGAGATCGGCGAGAGCGATTTTTTCGGTTTCTTCATCGAGGCCGCCATAATGCCATTTCGTCTCGCATTCGGTGAAGGAGACGCCGCGGCCTTTGTTTGTGTTGCAGATGACGCAGACGGGTTTCTGGCTGTCCGCGGGCGGCAGGCTTCTGAATGTGTCGAGAAGTTCGCCGACATCGTGGCCGTTGATCACGCGTGTGTCCCAGCCGAA
>JBAYJY010000011.1:0-51864 GCA_041664945.1 bacterium
AAAGCTTTTAGGAAAGTTTGAAAACCTTTTGCCGGCCAGCCGGCTTTTTATTCGGGCCTCATTGATTTATATATGTTTAATATCACCATTCAAGCATCATTGCTTTTACCCAAATAGTTACCGGAGCTTCAATCTGCTACTCAGAAACAATATTTCGAGAGTAAATCCTGCGCCCCTTACTAAAGCTTTTTGGAAAGTATGAAAACCTTTTTCTCGAAAAAGGTTTTCATGATTTTCAATATTTTAGCATTCTATCACAAACCTGAATAACAGAGAATAAATAAATGCGGGGCGGGGGCTTTTGTTTACCGGGTGGTTTAAATTTGCTATCATATTTGGAGTTTTATCAAACACGAGGAGGCAGGAAACAGTTGACTAAAAAACAGGCGGACTACGGCACGTACATCCGGCCGGCAATGTACGATTTGCTGAAGGCGCTCCGGCTTGACGTTAATTTCGACCGCGGCGCGGGCGATTATCTTTATTACACGAACGATAAAGGCGAGGAAACCGCGGTGTTGGACCTCGCGGGCGGATTCGGGTCGACGATGCTGGGGCACAACAACCCGGAGATCACGGCCGTGATTCGCGACTGCGCTGACCGCGGGACGCCGATGCACTCGCAGGGCTCGGTGCGCGAATCCGCCGGGCGGCTCGCCGCGCGGCTCAACGAGATTTTCCCCGGAAAGGACAAACGCATAACGTTTTTCACCAACTCCGGGGCGGAGGCGGTGGAGTGCGCGCTCAAACACGCCGAACTCAACCGCATGAACAGGTTCCTGAAGATCGGCAAGACGCTGTTTCGCAACTTCAACGAGGTTAAGGCGTACTACCGCATGCACAGCTCGATCAGGTTGCCGAAGGAGTACCGCGAGAAGGGTTTCGACGCGCTGCTCGGCGACATCATTCTCCAGACACGGATGCTCGAGGAGATGCCGCCGATAGTGATCTGCGCCGAGCGCTCGTTCCACGGCAAGACCAGCGGCGCGCTGCGCATCACCGGCAACCCGCTTTACCGGGAGGCGTTCAGCCGCCTCAGCGGAATCGACGTCAGGTTTGTCGAGTTCAACAATATCGATGAAATGGAAAAAGCGATAAAGGACTGCTTCTTCACGATCAGGCGCCTTGAGGTGTCGGACAGCAACGTGAGGATAATCGAGGAAAAGCATCTGAACGTGGCGGCGGTGATAGTCGAGCCGATACAGGGCGAAGGCGGCATACGGGTCGCCTCGCAGGCGTACATGGCCGGCATCGCGCGGCTGCGCGAGAAGTACGGCTTCGAGTGGATTCTGGACGAAATCCAGTCGGGGATGGGCAGGACGGGCAAGTTCTTCGCGGTGGAGAATTACAGGATCGACATGGACGCGGTGGACTATATGCTGCTGTCGAAATCTCTCGGCGGCGGCACGCACAAGGTGGGCGCGATGATGGTTCGCGCGGAGATTCACGACGAGCGGTTCGGGCTGCTGCACACGTCGACGTTCGCCGAGGACCCGGTGTCGTCAGAGGTCGGGCTGAAGGCGCTCGAGATACTGACGCGCGACAGGAAGAAGCTGATCCGCGACGCCGGCGAAAAGGGCCGCTATTTTCTCGGCGAGCTCAACAAGCTCCAGCGCGAATATCCGAACATTATCAAGGAAGCGCGCGGCAAGGGGCTGATGATCGGGATCGAGTTCACGACGCTGCCCGACATCACGGCGCTGACGTTCGCGAGACTGGGCGCGCAGGGCGTGCTCGGGTCCGTGCTGTCCGGATACATGTTCCACGAGCATCACATACGCACCGCGCCGCCGCTCAATTCGCTGATTTCAAAAGCGCCCTCGAACATCATACGCATCGAACCGTCGGCGTACATTTCCAGGGAAGACATCAACCGCGTGATCGCCGCTCTGCGCCGCGTTTGCGAGATCATTCATAAATGCAACGGCTACGAGTTCACAAAGTTCGTCGTCGGCAAGGAAACGCCCGGCTCCGCGCACGAGATCGCGGACTTCAGGCACATCGACGCGCGGGCGCAGAAGCACGATCCGGAGTTCGACGAGTCGCGCCGCATGGCGTTCCTCATTCATCCGCTTGACATCAATCAGGTGGTCGAGGATTTCGACCCGTCGCTTCAGGGATTCACAAACGAGATCGACCCGGAGACCGGGCTCACCGAACGCGAGCGCTACTGGGACACGATCGTTCCGCTGCTCGACAGTTTCGTTTACCGGACGGTGAACGTGAAATCGCCGCGCACTGGCGACAAGGTGCGCGCGCACTTCATCGGCTTCCTGTACACGACGAAGCAGATGGTCGAGCTGCGCAAGCACGAGCCGCGTCGGCTGATCGACGGGGTGCAGAAGGCGGTCGACCTCGGCACGAGCGTCGGAGGCCAGATTTGCGGGCTGGGCGCGTTCACGTCGATCGTCACGCACAACGGGACTGACCTCGACGACACGTTCATACGAATAACGAGCGGCAACTCGTACACGTCGGCGCTCGTGTGGCAGAGCCTGCTCAAGGCGGCTCAGTACATGGACATCAACCTCGGGAAGAGCACGGCGGCGATTGTCGGCGCGGCGGGCAACATCGGCAGCGTCACCGCCAGTTTGCTTTCCGAGGACATCCCCCGGCTGCTGCTGATCGGGCGCGCGAAAAAGGAAGCCGACGAGGAACTCTGCCGGGTCGCCTGCTCGATCTATTCGGACGCCGTCGACATTCTGCGCATAACGCCGCCGGACAAGCTCAAGGGGCTTCCCGCCGCAATCGCGGCCGATCTCATGCTGCCCTACGCCGCGTTCATGTCCCGCGACTACCGCTTCAACGAACAGAAGATCAATGAATTTATCGCGACAAAATACAAGGGCAAAGATCAGAAGATCGCGACTCTCGTGAAGTCGATATTCTTCCAGCGGCCGGACTCAGACATCGGCGAGAAGATTTTTCAGGCCATCCGGCTCAAGCACGGCGAGGACCCGTATATCACGGTCACGACGGACATCAAAAAATATTTGCCGAAAGCGGACATCATCGTCTCGGCGGTCAGCGCCGACACATCGATCATAGACGTGAACTGGATCAAGTCCGGCGCGCTCGTGAACGACGTCAGTTTGCCGACGAGCATCTCGAACGAGATTTACGAGAAGAGGCCGGACGTGCTGGCGATTCAGGGCGGCGTCGGCCATCTGCCCGAGTACATCGACCTCGGCATCCCCGGGCTCGCGATCGGGGCCACGCTCGGCTGCATGGCGGAGACTTTCATTCTCACCATGATGAACATGACCGAGAACTTCAGCTTCGGCGCGATCACCAAGCAGCAGGTTGTCAAAATCTGGGAGACGGGCAACATACTCGGATTCGGAATCGCGGCGATCAAGTACCGCAACAACCGGAAACTCACGCGCGAGGAAGTCGCCGAGATCAGGAAAAAAGCGAAGCGATAAACCGGCGAACGGCGGCGAGAAGCCGGAACGTTCCGCTAAAGCGGTTTGGCAGGTCCGAAACGGGAAGTTTCGGGAGAGCGGCCTGAGGGAAACCTTTCTTCGGAAATTTCAGGTTTCCCGCGCGGAGCGCTTTGGATTGCGGTGGCTCGACACCGCTTTGGCATATAACTCACGCAGGAGGCGTTACGATAATCAAACTGTCAAATCTCCAATTTCAGACCTGACACCGAATATGAGAATACCTCGCTTTACACCTTGTCATCCGGCTTCAATTCTACAATTTCTGTCTGGATTCGTTTTCTATCAAATAATTTTGATTTCTTTATTGATTTGATCAAATATCTATGAAACAGCCCTATAGATATTCCGGCAGAAAGATTCAGAGCCATATCCATAATTAATTTAGAAGTTGAATACGTACGAAAAATATAATCCGAACAATCTATAATCCATATCAAACTATACAAAATTGAAATTAATATACCTATAAGAAGTTGATTTTCTCTTATAATAATCGCTGCGATAAAAACTGCTATTACTATTGGCAAGACTTTTTGGAGTTCCATAACTGCTTTTAATATATTTAAATCGCACCAATAGGCAACTCCGATGCCGCAGATACATCCTATAAAGCACTTAGATATTCTTATCAATGCTTTCATTTGACGATTTAACTGATTATCCATAAATTAGTCTACTAATACACCTTCAAATCTTACCACATACTCACCTCAGTCTAAAACTTTCTTCACCGCTTCGATAATCTCACGCTCTCAATATTCCTAGAATCTTATTTTATCAATTGATATTTTTTTAGTTGTTCTTTTGTTTTTATATTAGACGGCAAAATGCCATTTAAACTAAAACTTATCCAAAATATTAATTTCTTTTTTGTATTTCTTGAGGTTATAATAAAAATTGTACACCCTAGAAAGGGCAAATCATAATATTTAAGAGATGTGATTGTATTATAATATACTAAATTTTGTTTGCGTGTAATTAAATAATATAATGTAAAATACTCGTCGTTAAAACTCATGCCGAAAATATAATATTTATAAAATAATAAAATTGATGAGATTAATAAAATAGGAAATATTATTTCAATATATTCTCCTGTTATTAATTGAGCAATAATAATAAATAATCCTGTAGGAATAAACAATATAAATATAATTAGATGATAATAATAAAAATATTTAATCATTATAATGGTTTATTTCCTTTATTTGTTACCATTGTAATACAAAAAATCATATTCATTTACCTTACCGCATCTCTATGCCCAATCATATCACATTCTCTTCTCTGTCAACAACTGCGCAATTCCGCAATTCGGGGGATATCTTACTTAATTATCTCCTCTCCGAATTCGCACGTCTCTATCATATCACATTCTCTTCTCTGTCAACAACTGTCATCACCGCTCCGGTAATCTCAACTCTCGATGATCTGCTCCGTGAACTCTTGCCGGGGAATGTGTATCCAGAGTTGGGTGAAGGCTCAAACCCGAAGTCGCACGAACTGACCCGTCTTGTGTATGATAGTTTAACGATTTCGTCTTTTTGTTCGTTTATGAGCAGGCTGTTGATTTGCTGCTTGTCTTTTTTCATAGGCATATTTCTTTGCTTGAAAACCGTATTTATTAGATGTTTTTCTTTTAATAGTAATAGGTGTTGGTGAAAACAGAATAATAAGTGATGATAGGAAAACTATGCTTCCAACGTGGTCGTAGATAAATGATACAAGGACTGCTAATCCCCAAGTGGTCTTGAGTATTGATAGGAAAACAATTGAAAAAAATGCGCCATACAGGATTCGCCAGAAATCTGCCACTATCACCCATCCAATAATACCTACAACAAGCGGTGAAATAAAAATCAGAGCATCGACAACAAGAAAATATATGACAATGCCAGCATATTCCATACTTAGTTATCCTTTGTCTTTTATAAGACATTTTCTTGTTTCACAAGCATACCACATACTCCCCTCTGTCATCAATGTCTTCATCGCTTCGGTGATCTCTCACGGTATTCTTCTCCCGGCTCGACTGAGCGTCCTCGCTCAAAAAGCAGGGACAGGCAGTGTAAATATCCCTGTCCCTGTTTTTTCGGAAACCGTATGAATAAATATGAGTCGCTATTTACGTTTTTTTGCCTATGATGACGGGTTGAAAGTATTTGTTGTCGATTCGCATAACGCCGGAGAAGCCGGCTTGCGACATGAGGCTGATTAGCTTATCCGTTCCGATGGCATAGTATTTTGTTTTGAAGACACGCGTATCGCATTCGATGTCCCCGGCGTCTTCCGCGATGTAAAGGGACATGTCGTAGATGTCGCCTTCGAAATTCCAGATTTGAAAGATCGTGTATTTTGCGCCGTCCTCCTCGTGCGGGTCGTAAGGCTTCACGACGGTTCCGGTTTTAATTTCCCTGTCGTAGTCGCGAACGGAAATGAGAACGCCGCCGCCGGGCCGGACGCAGGAGTAGAACCGGCGGAACGCGGTCAGAATGTCGTCGTCCGTAAGCAGGTGGGGGACGGAGTTGTCGCATGAGATTACGAGATCGAAGTCGCAGTCGCGCGCGTCGCGCATGTCTGCGACGGAGAAGTCGATTTTCAGGCCGCGTTTTTCGGTTTCCGATTTTGCGCGCGCGATCGCGCCCGCGGAAGGGTCGGAAGCTGTCAGGTTGTAACCGAGCGCGGAAAGGCCGAGCGCCTGCGTGCCGATGCCGCAGGAAACATCAAGGATGTCTTTGACGCCGGCGCCCCAGTTCTCTTTGATAATGGCGTCGAGCGCGGCGGCCTGATCGACGACGCTTTTCTCCCAGTCGCGGCAAATCATGTGATAGAAGGGCGCGAGGTCATCGTAGAAGTCGTTTGCAGGCATGGCATTGTAAGTCTACAACGAACGGAAGCGCCGGGCAATTGGAACGCTGTTTAAAACAATAACGGCGCCGGGGCCGTTGAATTTGACAGGCATCGGCGGCAAGGCTAATCTTTTCATAGAGGGACCACCACGGGAATACAGCATAGCGGAAACGGAAGTTTCGAAGGGAGAGCGATTGTGAGAGCGCGCCGGGCATTGAGGTTTGCGGCGATGATCGTAGCGGTCGCCGCATGCGCGCGCCTGCTGAACGCGGCCGGTAGCTCAGGTTCCACGGCGACGATCGAGACGGAGCGCGCGAAGCTGCTTTTCATAGCGCCGACGTTCAACATTCAGGGCGCGGGCATGTCGATCGACGCGATCAAGCAGATAGGCGAGAGGCTGATCGGGATGCTGAGGAACAAGATCGGGATCGAGGTCGAGTATGAAATGGCCGGCGGGCCCAATATGGATCAGGACGCGGCGATGAGCCTCGCGCTGGAGCGGATGCGCAAGGGAGGCGACCTGTCGTGGACGGACTACCCGCACTATGAGAGCGCGTTGAAGGAAGGCATTCCGATAGGGATTATCTCTCTGATGGAGATAGGCGGCAGCATAGTTTACAAGAACTGTTTTTACGCGCTGAGGAACTCGCCGTATAAGAAGGCGGCTGACCTGCGCGGCCTTCGGACGGCGGGCGGACCGACGCTCGACTGGGTCGGAATGCGCGCGTTGCTGTACGCCAACCACATAGACGAGAAGCCGGACGAATTCTTCAGCGACATGGCGCCGATGTCCTCGTTTTTCGCGACTCTGAACGGGGTGTTGCTGAAGCGGATAGACGTCGTCATGATGTCCGAACCGGCGTTCAAGGTATTGAAAAAAAACAACCCGAATTATGAGAAGATCGCGCCGGTGTTATGCGCCGAAGTGTCGCCGAACGCGTACATACCGATCTACCGGAAGGGGCTGGATCCGAAGATACTCGAGGCGCTGCGGACGCTGCTTGCGGACGCGCATGAGGACAGGGACATGGGCTTTGTGCGGCCGTTCATGGAGGCGGCGGACGTCAGGTTCGTGGAGCCGGACGAAGATGCGCTTAAGCAAATCGGAGCTCTCTACAGGCAGGCGGAGGAGCGCGGCTGGACTAAGGAAGCGAAACGGTATCAGGCGACTTACAAGGCGGTAAACGCGAAGAAATCGCGCCAAAAATGCCGCGATAACTGCAAGGGAAGCTCGCCGGAATCGATAAAATACTGCATATCGAAATGCGACGAAAAATTCAAATTGAAATAGGCGGCAGGAGATGTTTTCCGAGGCATCTTTATCGGGAATGATGTGGTTTTGCGTTCGCGCGCGTCTTATGTTATTATCTCTCCAATAATTATGGACTGGATTTGAAACTATAAAAACGGACAGCAAGCGAGGCGTTGGTTATGGAAAAAACACTGAAGCAGATCAAGACGCAGGCGATCTCCGATTTCAAGAAGCATATCAACCTGACGCAATTCATATTCCTGAACACGGTGGGAGTGGATATCATCGAGAGCGACCGGAACGGCGTGTTCATGTCGGACCTCGTTGACGGCAGGAAGTTCATAGACTGTTTCTGCTCGGCGGGCAGCTTCAACGTCGGGCGCTGCAGCAGCGAGATACGGGCGGCGCTGACGGCGGCGCTGGACGACTACGACATGGGCGACTCGATGTTCGTGTCGCGCGAGAAGGCGCGGCTGGCGAACAAGCTGGCGGAGATCGCGCCCGGCGACCTGAACCATGTGATCCTGACGTCGGGCGGCGGCGAGGCGATCGACACGGCGATCAAGCTCGCGCGCGGCTACACCGGCAAGCCCGGCATCGTCGCCATGATCAAGGCCTACCACGGCCACACCGGCTTCGCGCTCTCCGCGATCGGCAAGCCGGTCTACCGCGATCCGTTCGAGCCGCTGATGCCGAACTACACGCACGCGCCGTTCAACGATCTGGAGGCGGTGAAGAAGGCGGTTTGCGACGACACGGCGGCGATCATTTTCGAGCCGGTGCAGGGCGAGGCGGGCATCTTTCCGGCGACTCAGGAGTTTGTGAGCGGCCTGCGCCGCTTCTGCGACGAACGCAACGTTCTTCTCATTTTCGACGAGGTGCAGACGGGTTTCGGACGCACGGGCAAGATGTTCTGCGCCGAACACTACGGAGTCGCGCCGGACATCATGGCGGTCGCTAAATCGCTAAGCGGCGCTCTCTATCCGATATCGGCGACGCTGTTCAACGAAAAGGTAAATCAGTTCGTCATGGCGAATCCGGAAGCGATTCAGTCCGGCTCCGGAGGGACCGATCTCGGCTGCGTCGCGGGCCTCGCGGTGATCGACTATATGCTGAAGAACGACATCCCGGGCCACGTCGCGAAAATGGGCGACTATATAGGCGACCGGATACTCAAACTTGCTGAAAAGCACAAGGGGCTGGTGAAGGAAGTGCGGCGCAAGGGGCTGATGATCGGGCTCGAATACACGCACGACATGATGGGGCCGCTGATGACTTACTATCTCGGGCAGAACGGAGTGTTCGCGATATTCAGCGGAAACAATACGAAGGTGATGAGGCTCATGCCGCCGCTCGTTATCAGCGAGAAGGAAGCGGATATGCTGGTCGCGGCGATGGACAGCGCGATGACTTCCGTGCTGCGCGCTTCGAAGCTTGTCATGAAAGCGTCGAAGTTGCCGCTTGTCAAAAACGTCCTCAGTGTGCAGGAATTGCAGGTCGCGATCATAGCGGTCGCGAAGATTGCGAGAAAGGCGTTTCCGTTCGCAGGGGGAAAGGGAAAAAAGTAGACAGTAGACGGTAGACAGTAGACAGGGAAAGGCGTAAAGGCAGAATACAGAACGCAGAATACAGCGAAAGACAAAAACAAAAGACAGGAAAAAGCAGAACAGAAAAAGATCCGTCATTGCGAGGAAGCCGTTTTGGGGCTGACGAAGCAACCCCGAACTCGATTCCAATAACTTAGTCCGGGGCTTCCGGCAATGATGAACACAAGAGTGATCGGAGGACACAGATGGCGCAGAGTTTCGAAACGGAAAAAGAAATCATCGACATTTATAAAGGGCGCATAAACGGGCCGCACGTCGAGCGGATGGAAGCGCTCGGACTCGGGTTCGTTCTCGGGAAGCGCGAGGGCGCGAAGATATACGACATGTCGGGCAAGGCGTATTATGACTGCCATTGCTCGGGCGGCCAGTATGTTCTCGGCCACCGCCACCCGGACATGGTCGCCGCGCTGCGAGAGGCGCTCAAGGACCTCGATCTCGGCAACTTCGTGATGATCTCCACGCAGAAGGGCGCGCTCGCCAAACTGCTCGCAGACACCGCGCCGGGCGACCTGAAGTGCGTAGTGTACGGCGTCGGACGCGGCGAATCCAACGAGTTCGCGATGAAACTCGTGCGCGGATTCACCGGCCGCGAGGAGATCGTCGCGTTCAAGGGCGGCTCGCACGGCCAGACCGGTTTCGCGCTCTCCGCTTCCGACGATCCGCAACGCGAAAAAATGTTCGGTCCGCTGATCCCGCAAATAAAGCATATACCGCTCGACGCCGCAGAACTTCGCAAGGCCGTCAGCGACAAAACCGCCGCCGTAATCGTCGAGCCGATCCAGAGCGACGCGGGCGTCGTCATGTTGCCGGACGGATTCCTCGCCGAAGCGCGCAAGGTATGCGACCAGCACGGCGCCGCGCTCATCTTCGACGAAGGGGCCACCTCGCTCGGCCGAACCGGCAAGCTCTTCGAGTGCGAACGCGACTGCGTCACGCCGGACATCCTCGTCCTCGGTCGCGGTCTGGGCGGCACGATGTATCCGATCACCGCCGCAGTGTTCACCTCGCGGCTGAACAGGTTCCTGCTCACGCACCCGCTGATCCATCTTTCGACATTCGGCGGGGCGGATGTCGGCTGCATGGTCGCCATGGCGGCCATCCGGCACATAGTGAAAAACAAATTGTGGGAGAACGCCGAGGCGCAGGGCAAGCGGCTTCTCGACGGCCTGAGCGGGATCGCCGCCGCGCACAAGGACAAATTCGTCGGCGCGCGCGGCGCGGGGTTGCTGATCGGCTTGGAAGCCGTCGGGCCGACAGCCGCCGACGCCTATGTGAAGAGCCTCGCGGCGAACGGAGTTGTGGCGCTTCCGGCGCCCGGAGCGCCGTCCGTCATCCGCTTCACGCCGCCGGTGGACGTCACCGCCTCCGAAATCGACGCCATACTCGCCGCCGCCAAAGCGGCTGCCGTGTGAGTGGATGGCGTTAGTTGGTATACGCCCTTGCTTAACCACGAGGGCTAAAACTAAATAAATGTACAATTGGATAAAAAGCGATATGGCAAAGATTTGTCATTTATGCGGGAAAGAAATTAAAAGCAGGCAAGAAGAATCAAGAGAACACATTCCCCCAGAAGCATTTTTTATCAATAGGCCGGAGTTCAAGGTAAATCTTTTGACTTTGCCAACACATAAAAAGTGTAATGGTTCATTTAAGAAAGACGAGGAGAGATTTATTATAAATATTTTAGGCAATGCAAAATGCCCTGGAATAGAAGATGCATTTTGGGGAAATAATTTAGATCGCACAATGCAGCATAAGTTTGATTACCTTAAAAACAAATGGGGTGATGATTTATCAAATGTAAGATGGGGAGAATGGGATTTCGCAAAAAATGAAAAGATAAAAGAAGTTAATGGGAAATATTTACCAGCATATGAAGTTGATAGAGTTGCCTTTAATAAAATTATATGGAAAATAACGCAAGGATTATTTTATTGGGAGACAAAAACGTATTTGCCTAAAACGCTAAAAAATAAGGAAATAAAAGGACCACATGATTTATGGTTAGAACCGAGCGCGATGGATATGTTATTTGTTCAGCTAAGAAATGCAAAATGTAATCCTAACATCAATATTGATGAACGTATAATTATGCCAGAGGTAGAAGCCAAGAAGCCCAATTTAAATCCCGTATGTTTCTACTATAGTTATATCTTTAAGCGTAAAAAGACTACAAATAGATATATTTTCAATTTGACCTTTTTAAATTCCATTTCGTCTTTTGTGATTTTTGAGTGGTAAATGACGGATTTCATACTGTCAGTAATAATATTAGCGATTCAAATGCTCGGATAAACTGTTATAATAAGAAAGTAAGAATATCTTATTATATTCCGGAGGCGATTTATGGCGGAGATGACGAAAATGTCTTCAAGAGGGCAGATAGTGGTGCCCCTTACGATAAGGAAAGAGTTGCAGCTTGAATCCGGCGACGCGTTCGCGGTTTTTGCGCATGAGGATACGTTGATATTGAAAAAGATTGGAATGCCCACGCCGGAGGAAGCGCTTAAGAGGCTGAACGAGTGGGGGACGGAATTTGCCAAGAAAAAAGGATTGAAGCAAAAAGATGTGATGAAAAGGATACATAAAGGTCGTGGCGTGAAGGAATGATAAAAGTCGTTCTCGACACGAATATATTCCGGATTAACACCGACTTACAGATAGTTGTTTTTCTGTCTTAAACAGCCAACACAATCGGGCGCCATGCAAAGCTATTTCTTTTGTGCATGTGCGGCGCTTTTTTGTTAATAATTCCCCTTCTTTCTTGCCAAGGACAACAGCTTACAAAGAAGAAATCCAACTACGGGTTGTCTCTTCATGCACAAAGGAAAAAGCTTTGTGCATGGCACCCATCAGTAATCATCTTTCAGAGATTAAGGATTCGCCCCGGCAATCATCCGAGTTTCAGATATAATCACGAAAGCGACAATAAATTGTTGCAATCCATAATAAATAATTGGATTACAGTTTTTGAGGCGACGCCGTGTCTTTGAGGTGTCTGCCGAGGGCGATTGTGATATAAATTATCCAGATGATCATGAAGATGTGAAGCGTATCGTTGTCGGAAAACCAGATGCCCTGTTTCCAAAGTTTCTGAGTAATGCCGAGCGTCATATAGGCGAAGTAAGCGCCGGTTGTGACGACAAGCCATACGCCCGCGCCGAGCAGCGAGAGGTCCATCGCCTGTCTGTATTTGCTGTATCGCCAGCCGCTAAGAATGAAAAAGAGCGCCAGATTCGGCGTCGAGAAAAGTATCATCAATTCGAAAGATATCATGAATTTAACGGGTGTCAGCGCGCCGATCGCGGTGACGGCGAAATGCGCGGCGGCGTTTGCGACCGCATAGCATATCAGCGCTTTTCGCAGTTTGCCGGCGGCGCAGGCGTATGCCAGCGCGATCAGCATCGCGTCCATGCTCGCGGCCTGAAGCGTCAGATAGGCGACTTCCCACCAACTGGTCCATGCGCAGAACTCGCGCCCGGCGCATTTGATCTCGTAGCCGAACGCCTGATAGCTTGTTCCCGCTGACAGAGCGGCGGCGCCGCCGAGAAGCAGCGCGACGCCCCACCACGAACGCGAGCGCTGGCCGCCGCGTGAGCGCAGGAAATACAGCCCGGCGGCGATCCACATTGCGCCGAGGATATAAACGATGGCGGTCGATGTCGGCTGGTTGAGAATGAAGTCCAGACTGCCGGAATGGATATTCACGCACGGCTGGTTTTCGCAAAATGCTTTCGGAGTAATGAGCGGACTATAGGGTATGGAATCAAGTCGGTTGAAAAGGGCTGCGCCAATCAATGTTTTAGCTCCTATCGCGTTCAATCAATCAAAAACAATTCGCATTTTCGAACATGTTTAGCATAACCGGATAAGGGTTTTGCGGCAAATCCGAACGAAAAACGATTCTTGACAACCATTGCAAACCGTTGTAAACTAACTGACGAGTCAGTCAGTTAGCGGAGGCGGGCATGGCGAAAAAGGCAGCGGCTAAGAAACCGGCGAAGGTTCCGGCGGGTCGTGAGAAGGCGGCCGCGCCGCCGAATGCGCCGCGCAACTCGGACGTCAAGCGCGAGCGGTCGCGACAACGCATAAAAATAGCGGCGCGCAAAATTTTCGCAAAAAAAGGGTTCGACGCCGCGAACGTTTCGGACATCGTTAAAAGCGTGAAGATGTCGCAAGGCTCGTTTTACTACCATTTTCCGGACAAAAAATCAGCGCTCACCGAGATGATCTCCGAGTTTTTCGGCGAGCTTAAGCGCGTGACTTCCGAATGGATGAAAACGACGAGTTCGGCGTCGGAGATCGCAGACCAATTTGCGCACCGGATTGCGACGCTGCTATATGAAAACCGGGAACTGGCGCGAATAATCATGACGGAAACGCACAATCCGGACGCGGAGATTCGCGGCCTAATTAAAGAATTCTATCAATACATATACGGACAGACGCAGCTCGGGCTGGAGCTTGGAATGCAGCTTGGGCTTGTGAGGCAGTTGGACGCGCGGGTTGTGGCGGTGGCGCTTGTGGGGATGATCGAGCAGGTTGTGGCCGAGTCGCTGGCCGGGAAAGACGCGGTGGATGTGGAGCGCGCGATAAAGGAGATAACGGAGTTGCAGAACAAGGGGATACGGCCGGGGGGAGGGGGAGGAAGGAAGTAGATAGTAGCGAGGGAAAGGCATAAAGGCAGAACACAGAATACAGAATTCAGAACACAGCGAAAAGACAAAAGCAAAAGACGGGATCTGGTAGATTGTAGCTGGTAGTTGGGGAAAGGCAAAAAGAAGTAGACGGCAAACATAAAAACAGTAGACAGCAAACAGTAGTCAGTAGACAGGGAAAAGATAAAAGAATACAGAATAAAGCGAAAAGCAAAAAACGAAAGACAAAGCAAAAACAGAAGACTGGGAAAAGACAATAAACAGAAAAAGCAAAGGCAAAAGCGGTAGGAGGGCACAACATGGCGCAAACGCTTGAGGAGAGGTTGAGATCGAGGCTGACGTCGGCTGTGAAGCAGGTTGCGGAGGAGATGTCCTCGCAGTCGGTGACGGGCTATCTTGTGAAGCGGCTGATAGTCGAGGGGACATTTCGCAACACTTTCGGGCCCGACGGAACGGTTGAAGGTTTTCAGGTGCAGGTCAAAAACCGGCTCGGCGTGGCGACGATCATAGGCGCGACGCCGCTGAAGGTGGACGGCGAAACGTTCGGCGTCGAGACGGTGACGATTGTAAAAAACAACAATGTAATGAACGCGTCGGAGCTGGCGGACACGAATCCGATAGCCGTCGGGTACGGAGACGAGTTGCTGATCAAGATTGCGGACGATCAGGGTCTGGAGTCCGGAAAGCACAAGATGGACCTCGGGCTGAAGATGGTCGGGCTCGGTTTGGTGGAGGCGAGTTTCGAGGACACGCTTGCGGGCGAAGGTCGTAAGCGGATTCGCAAAGCGGCGCCGGCGGCGGAAGGGGCGTCCGATTTCGCGGACGTCATGAAGCGGACGATCGAGACGGCGGCGGAGAGCCTCGGGCAGAGGACGCTTGCTGACTGCGCGAACACTGTGCGCGGGATCACGCTCGACCTGACGGACATAGGCGAGAAGTATAGCGTAAAGATCGGCGCGGACGGCGCCGCGGAGTTCATCGCGGGCGCGATCAGCGGCGAAAAGATATTGACGATAAGCATCACGCGGGCGGCGTTCCACAACATGGCGCACGGAAAACTGAATCCGGGGATCGCGTATGCGAGGGGCGAAATCAGGCTCGAAGGCGTCCCGGTTTTGAAGCTGCGCGGGATGGACGGGGTTATAACGGCGATATTTCAGGGTTACCGGGCGGCGTCGTCCGGCCTGGAGTTCGAGGCGGCGGGGGGCGAGGCCGGCGGCGGGATTCTCGAAGAGGCGCTCGGCATGACGTTCATGGTTTTCGACGAGGTATTGAAAGCGCTGGACAAGGCGCTCGGCGCGTTCGGCGTGAATTACTTCTATGAGAAATCGCTGAACCGCCTCGAATGGGTGTGGGAAATTCTGGATCGCGAAGTGCGCAAACATTTGACGTTCGGGCGAGGCGCGGACGAAGAAGAGGCGAAGGAAAGAGCGGAGACGGAGGAAACGAAACCCAAACCGGCGGCCGCGCCGGCGAAGACGTTACAGGACCGGTTGCGGGAGCGGATCACGTCCGCGATAGAGACGGCGGTGTCCGAGGTTTCGCGTTCGGCGGTGTCGGGCTACCTCGTTAAGCGGCTGATCGAGCAGGGGAGTTTTAGAAATTACGGCAAGGACGGCGAGGTTGAAGGCTTCGAAGTGAAGCTGAAGAACAAGCTCGGCGCGGCGACGGTGACCGGCTTCACGGGCGTGAAGGTGGACGGAGTCGAATACAGCCTCGACGCGATCCAGATAACGAAGGCGCGGCAGACGTTCCCGGCGTCGACGGTGACGATGAACCGGCCGCTGACGGTGGCCTACGGAGATGAGTTGCTGATACGGGTCGCTAAACCGGGCGGCATGACGCCCGGCTCGCACAAAGTGTCGCTCGGAGTGGACATGGTCGGCATGGGCGGAATGGACGTTGATTACGAGGAGAAACTCGCCGGGTAACGGCGGATTTCCTTTACAGGAGGCAACGATGATATTCAAAAAGCTGAAAGTCCTGTCGGACGACGAGATGATAAGGATCGTTGAGAGCGCGTTCAGGATACTGAGGACGACGGGCTGCCGGTTCGAAGACGAGCAGTGCATGGGCGAGCTCGCGTCTGTCGGCTGCGACGCGGACCGGGAGACGCTGATTGTCAAATTCCCGGAGGAAGCTATTTTCGACGCGCTGGAGAACGTGCCGTCGGTCATGCCGCCGGACGACCATCCGAAGGCGCGCGTGGCGGCCGCAAACAAGGGATTCATCCTCGACTACGAACTGAAGAAAATGAGGCGCGGAACGACTCAGGACGCTATGAACGCGATTGTTGTGTCGAACGCGCTGCCGAATATAACGATCGCCTCTGCGGGCGTCGTGCAGGAAGACGTGCCGAACGACGCGGTCGAGGTGTTCAACACCGGAATGCTGATGAAATACTCGGAAAAGCTGTTCCACCAGTGGGTGTACAACACCGAGAACGTGCCATATGTGCTCGAAATGGCGAAGATAGTGACGGGCGGCGAGGAGGAGTTGCGACAGTCTAAGTTTCTGAGCTACATGCTCAATTCGATCACGCCGCTGAGGTTCCCGCCGACGCAGTTGAAGATCACGCGCATGTACGCGCAGATGGACCTGCCGCTGTCGATCGCGTCGATGACGCAGTCGGGCAGCTCGGCGCCCGCGACGCTTGCGGGTTCGCTTGTCGTCTGCATCGCGGAACTGCTTGCGGGGCTCGTGTGGGTGCGATCGCTGAAGACGAAAAGCGCGGTCGGGCTCGGCGCGCTGACGCAGGCGATCAATATGCGGACTGGCAACCAGCTATACGCCGGACCGGAGCAGACGATGATGTTTCTCGGCGCGCACCAGATCATCCGCTATCTCGGCTACACGAGCGGCAACACGTGTTTCGAAACGGACTCGTGCGACTTCGATTTCCAGAACGGGTGGGAGAAGGCGCTTTCGGGCGCGTTGTGCTGGGCGGCCGGGTTCGACATGTTCGGGCAGGCCGGATTCGTGATGGACGGGTTCTCGCTTGAGCAACTCGTTCTGGATGACGAATCGCTGGGGATGCTTCAGCGGGTGGGGGAGGGCGTGATTGTGGACGACGACACGCTGGCGTTCGACGTGATAAAGAAAGTGGCGCAGGGGGGCAACTTCCTCGGCGAGCGGCACACGATGAAGCACGCGAGGGAGAACTGGCTGCCGACGCTGTTCCCGCGGGTGAGTTACGAGCATTGGCTAAAGGACGGCGGCCGGTGGATCGGCGACCTCGCGCACGAAAAGGTCGGCAGGATACTCGCCGAAAACAGCCTCGAGCTTCAGTTGTCGGAGGATCAGGCGAAAGCGATAGACGAGATAGTGGCGCGCCGCGTGGCGGAAGCCGGCGGCTCGACTCAGGGGGTGAACTGAAATGATGTTCAATCAGCTCGATGTTGTTTCCGAACAGGAAATTGAAAGAATACTCGACACGTCATACAGGATACTTGAGGAGGTAGGCCCGAAATTCGAATGGGATTTCGCGCTCGACCTGCTCGAAAAGCGCGGCTGCAAGGTGGACCGCGCGAAGCAGATTGTCTCTATTCCGCGCGCGTTGACGCTCGAAGCGATCAACGGGATGACGCCCATCGCGAAGCCGCAGGACTACCCGAAGATTTTCTGGGCGCCGTGGATCGGGATGAACATAATCGATTTCGAAACGAAGAAAAAGCGGCGCGGCGTTATTCGGGACTGCTGCAATACGGTCACGCTTGTGAACCGGCTCGAAAACCTTTCGGTTTCGTCGACAGGGGTCGTGCCGCAGGACGTGCCGATCGAGATCGCGGACATCTACATGGCGGAAATGCTGTTCAAATATTCGGAGAAGATGTTCACGACGTGGACGTACACGACGCAGTCGGCGCGCGACCTGATAGAGATGGGGCTTGCGGTGACCGGCGGCGTTGAGGAATTGAAGGCGTCGAAGATAATCAACTATCTCGCGGAGCCGGTGAGTCCGTTGAAGCTCGCGAAGCATTCGCTGGAGATAATGAAGATATACGGAGAGATGGACCAGCCGATAAACATGGGGCCGATGGTGCAGGTGGGGACGACCGGGCCGGCGACGCTTGCGGGGGCTGTTGCGCTGCAGATGGCGGAAAACCTTGCGGGGCTGGTATACTTGTATTGCCTCGGTTCGCATTCGCCGATGGCGCTGGGCGGGCCGATGCAGACGAGCGACATGCGCACCGGGCGCTGCCTGTATGCGGCGCCTGAGCTATCGCTGATACACCTCACGCTCGTCGCGTGCGCGCACTATCTCGGATTCATGTCGGGCTGCACGTCCGGCTTGTGCGACGCGAACACGATGGACTATCAGTGCGGGTGGGAGCGCGGGCTTTCGGGCGTTCTGCTGTGGGCGGCGGGATCGGAAAGTCTGGGGATGCGAGGCGAGATCGGCGGCGGCGAGGCGTTCAGCCACGAGTCGCTGGTTGTCGAAAACGAGATGGGCGGGATGCTGCGCAAGGTGAGCGAGGGAATTCTCGTCAACGACGAGACGCTCGCGCTGGATGTCATAGAGCGCGTAGGGATCGGCGGGAACTATCTGTTCGAGGAGCACACGGCGCGCCACTCGCGCGATTTCTTCCAGCCCGACGTTTTCCGGCGCGATATGTTCGACGTGTTCTGGAGCGACTACAAAAACGTCGAGGAGCGGGCGCACGAAAAGGTTGTTAAAATACTTGAAGAGAACGAGTTGCGGTTGCAGGTCAGCGACGATGTCGCGGCGGAGATAGACAGGATCGTGCGCAGGCGGGCGGCGAGCGTATAAAAATAAACGAAACTCAACTCAAGGAGGCGACGATATGGCAATACTCGAGGACATTAAGAATGCGATAATTGAAATGGAACCTGATTTGGCGGTTGAGCTCGTCGGCAAGGCGATGAGCGACGGAATTCCCGCGATGGAGATAGTGAGCGGCGGATTGATTCCCGGCATCGGAGTCGTAGGCGAGAAGTTCAAGAGTTTCGAATACTTCCTTCCGGAGGTCATAGTCGCGGCGAACGCGTTCAAGGATTCGTTCGCGCTGCTGCTGCCGGCGCTCGACGCGAGCGGGTACGAGCCGAAGGGCCGCATCCTGATCGGCACGGTCGCTGGCGACAATCACGACATCGGCAAGAACATAGTCATCGCGTTGCTGCGCGGCAACGGATATGAGGTTGAGGACGCCGGAGTGGACGTCGGGCCTGAAAGGTTTGTCGAGCTTGTGAAGGAGAGGAAGCCGAACGTGGTCGGGATGTCGGCGCTGCTGACGACGACCATGGCGAGCATGCGGGAAACCGTCGTAGCGCTGAAGAGCGCCGGAGTCCGGGACGGCGTCAAGGTAATCATAGGCGGCTCCTGCGTTTCCGACGAGTTCTCGAAGAACATCGGCGCCGACGGCTATGCCGAAGACGCCGCGGACGCGGTCACGCTTGTGGGCGCTCTGCTGGGGAAATAAGTAGACGGTAGACAGCAAACAGTAGACAGAATACAGAACACAGCGAAAGGCATAAGGCAAAAGCAGTAGACGGCAGACAGCAAACAGTAGACAGGAAAGGCAAAAAGCAGAAGACAGGGAAACGCAATAGAATGAAACAATACAAGAAAGGGGAAATCACCGGTGGAGAAAATCAAGGATTTTACAGACCTGATTGTATGGCAAAAGAGCCACCAGTTAGTGTTAAAGATATATAAGATCACCAAAGATTATCCCTCCGAAGAAAAATTCGGGCTTGTAGGCCAGATGCGAAGGGCGGCGGTTTCAATTCCCGCTAACGTTGCCGAAGGGTTTAAAAAACGGAGCTTGAAAGATAAAGCAAATTACTACAATATTGCGCAAGGCTCTCTTAATGAGACGAAATACTATTTGATTCTTTCCAAAGACTTGGGCTGCATGAAGTCGAACACAGAGTTGCTATCTGATGTGGATGGAATTCACAAAATGCTTTACGGATTGATAGAGTCTTTATCGTCGTAGCTCTGTATGTTCTTTGTTTTTTGCTGTCTACCGTTTGCCGTCTACTGTCTACTAAATATTGCAGCGGAGGTACCTCACGTGGATTTCCTGAAATTTGTCGGCGCAAATAAGATCGTCATATTCGACGGAGCGATGGGAACGCAGTTGAACGCGCGCGGCGCGAAACCGGGCGGGACGAGCAACATAGCGTTTCCGGAGATAGTTGCCGATGTGCATCGCGCATACATCGACGCCGGATCGAATGCGATTATAACCAATACATTCTGCATGAACAGTCTCTATCTCAAGTCGCAGGGCAGCGCGGGCGATGTGGCCGCGATCAACCGGGCCGGAGTCGTTATTGCGCGAAAGGCCGCGGGCGATTCAGCCGCCGTGATAGGAGACATAGGCCCGACTGGCGAGATGCTCAAGCCGGTAGGCGTCTGCGCCGAGGAACAAATGTACGAGGCGTTTCTCGAACAGGCGCGGGCGCTGGCGGAAGCGGGCGTGGACGCGTTTATCATAGAGACGATGATCGATTACCGCGAGGCGGCGTGCGCCGTGCGCGCCTGCAAGGAGAATTTCAAACTGCCGGTGATCGGATCGATGACGTATGCGACCGTGATAAAGGGCGGCGGGCTTACGACGATGGGGCACAAGGCGGCGGACTGCGCGGCGGCGCTCGAAAAAGCGGGCGCTGATTTTCTCGGCTCGAACTGCGGCGATCTCGACCCGAAAGAAGTGGCGATTGTCGTCGCGTCCTACCGCTCGGTTTCAGCGTTGCCAATACTCGTCGAGCCGAACGCGGGCAAGCCGCGATTGGACGAAAACGACCGCGCGGTGTACGACATGCCGCCTGCGGAATTCGCGGAAGGCGTGAGGGAATGCATAGCGGCTGGCGCGTCGCTCGCCGGCGGCTGTTGCGGAACGTCTCCGGAACATATTCGCGCCGTCGCAGAAATGGCGGCGAATCTCTGAAAAAATACGTCATTGCGAGGAGGCCGTGAAACGGCTGACGAAGCAACCCCGAGCTCAATTCCTATCTCCATGTCCGGGATTGCTTCGCTTCGCTCGCAAAGACGTTTTTTAGTCGGCCGCTTCGCGGCCGCAAATTGACAAAACAACGTAGGGGCATAGCATGCTATGCCCGTGTGTAAAAGAATTGCCGAACAAGGAGCATCCCCATGGACAAGAACATAAAATTCGGAACCCGCGTGGTGGCAGGCTGGAAGAAACCGAGCGCGAACACGCGGCCGATTAATCCGCCGATATACCAGAGCACGACATACGTTTACGACGACATGGAAACATTCATGGAGGGCGGTTCGGAGGCGATGCTCGGCAAGGGCGGTTATTATTTTTATTCGCGCACCGGCAACCCGACGAACGCGATGTTCGAGGCGAAGATAGCCGAACTTGAAGGCGCCGAACGCGCGCTCTCGTTCGCGAGCGGCATGGCCGCAATCTCCACCGCGCTGCTTGCGCTGCTCAGCGCCGGCGACCGGGTCGTCACGCACAGCAAGCTCTACAGCGCGTCGGACACGCTGTTTGTCGAATATCTGCCGTCGTTCGGCATCGAAGTCGACATGGTCGACCTGACAGACCCGCGGGAGATGAAGCGGGCGCTGTCGAAGCCGGCGAAGGTTCTGTTTATTGAAACGCCGGCGAATCCGCTTGTCGAGATCATAGACGTTCCGGAGGCAGTGAGACTCGCGCGCGGGAGCGGCTGCGTTGTGGTTGTGGACAGCACGTGGTCGTCGCCGTACCTGATGCGGCCGCTCGAATTCGGCGCGGACCTCGTCGCGTCGAGTTCCACGAAATACATCAGCGGGCACGACGACGCGCTCGGCGGCTATGTCGCCGGAAGGGCGGAACTTGTGTCGCGTGTTGACAACTATCTGCTCGTGCTCGGCGGTTCGATGAGTCCGATGCACGCGTTCTATACCATGCGCGGAATCCGAACGCTGCACGTGCGCATGGACCGCCACTGCGAGAACGCGCTTGAAGTGGCGAAGTTCCTCGAATCGCATTCGAAGGTGAGAAAAGTCCACTATCCGGGGCTGAAAAGCCACCCGCAGTATGAGGTCGCGAAGCGAACGATGTCCGGCTCGTCGGGGATGATCGCGTTCTGGCTCAAGAGCGGGATCGAGGGGGCGTCGGCGCTGCTGAAAAACGTGCGCGTGTGCAATGTGGCGGTCAGCCTCGGAGACGCCTGCACGCTCATCGAACACCCAGCGACGATGACACACATCACGCTCGACAAGGAGCGCAAGCAGAAGCTCGGAATCACAGACAGCCTGCTGCGTCTCTCCGTCGGACTTGAAGACATTCACGATCTCGTCAGAGATTTGGACTGGGCATTGTCGAAAATATAAAAAAAGTAGACAGCAGACGGTAGGGGCGGATTTCAAATCCGCCCGTAGACAGGAAAAGATAAAAGCAGAAGACAGAATACAGAACGCAGAATACAGCGAAAAGTATTAAAGGCAGTAGCTGGTAGTTGGTAGCTGGGGAAAAGCATAAAGGCAGTAGACAGCAAACAGTAGACGGTAGACAGGAAAAAGATTAAAAACAGAATACAGAATTCAGCTAAAACAAACAACTAAAAGAAAAATACGGGAATCAGTAAAACATAAATCAAGTACAGAAGAGAAGCAGGCGCATCGCAGAACTCGTCATTGCGAGGAAGCCGTTGTTGGGCTGACGAAGCAAACCCGAACTTCATTCCCATTAGTGGGAAGAATCCAGAATACAGCGAAAGAATTAAAAACCACACGCCTCAATATCGCGGCGCTTGTCATTCCGAGCGAAACGAGGAATCTTCAATTAACAACAATATGGAAAGCTTTATCAAGATTCCTCTCTTCGCTCGGAATGACAAATAGTTTCTCGATTCAAAAAAATTGCTTGCCGCATTGTTTGCTCGCAAAATATTGCCTTCTCAACGATTGCTTGCAGGCAATAATCATTTATGGTATTCTCATTCGTATAGGAATGATTTGCTGTATGCATGAAGAGAGAAGTGTTTATTTGGAGGTTATTAAACAACCCAGATATGTACACAAATATATCAATCGAAGAAGTAAAAATAAATTATGCAAAACTTAATAAGGACCAAATAAGGTTTTTTGAAATAATTTTAGACGAACTAGATAAATGTTGTTGCGAATATATCGATAAAGAAAAGACCAAAGCAAATATTACTAATGAAAAATGTGGGCCATTATTATCTCTAAAGATATTTCCCAAAGAAGGCGATAATGAGATTGATATAGCATTTGATCCGAAACAAATGTCGGTTTTATTTGCTGGTTGGCATGATAATGGCATATATGAAGAATGGGATAAAAAAGATTGTGGATTTGATATGTTGAAACTGCTTCAAAATCTAATAACTGGAAATATCAAAATAGTTGAATTCAGAACAAACAAAAAACCGTACCACTGGAAATCATACATACATAAAGATGGGGAATGGGTGGTAAAATCAGGAGTATCGAATATGTGGTATAACATATTTGGCAGAAGAACGAAAAGTGAAATAATATTCGGAAAGATTAATTAGCATTGTAGAAAACATCAATTGCTAAGGACAATCGCGAGTCAATAAAAAACCTCGCTCCCGCGAGTGGAGCGGGAACGAGGTTGGTTTAATCCACGAAAAGATTATTTCTTTCCTTCGAGCGACTCTTTCGTTATCAGCGTGACCGGAACAAAGATTTCTTTTTCAACTTTTTCCTTCTTGATGACTTTGAGAGCGGTTTCGAGCGCGATTTTGCCCATTTCCTCGGGCTGCTGGCCGACTGACGCCGCCATGCCGCCGTCCTTGATCGCCTTGATCGCGTCGTCGTTGCCGTCGAAGCCGACGACTATGATTCCCTTTTTCCCGCTTGTCTCGATCGCGCGGAGCGCGCCGAGCGCCATCTCGTCGTTCTGCGCGAAAATCGTGTTGACGTCCGGGTTCTTCTGCAGAATGTTTTCCATGACAGACATGCCGAGATCGCGCCGCGAATCGGCCGGCTGCTTGGCAACGATCGCGATTCCCTTTTCCTTCATGATCTCCTCGAAGCCTTCGCCGCGCAGTTGCGCGTTGCGGGCGCCGAGCTGGCACTGAATGTGCACGGCCTTGCCCTTGCCGCCGAGTTTCTCTGCGATGTACCGGCCCGCCATCCGGCCGCCTTCCTTGTTGTCCGAGACGATGAACGCAGCGTATTCGCCGCCGCTCGTCCCGATGTCCACTACGATGACCGGGATGCCGGCTTTGTTAGCCTTCTTGATGCATGACGCCGCGGTGTCGGTGTCCCACGGCGAGATCAGAATCGCGGAGACGCGTTTCTGAATCAGGTCTTCGACGTCCGAGAGCTGCTTGCCGGAATCGCCTTGCGCATCGGCAACGAGCACTTCAACGCCGTTCTTCTTTCCCGCTTCCTGCAGGCCGTTCGAAACGCGGTTCCAGAACTGATTCGTCAGCGCCGGTGTGGAATACCCGACCCGAATCGCCGCTTCGCCGCCGCCGGCCTTCTTCTTCGCGCAGCCGCACACGAGCGCCATCGACAGCCCGATCAGCGCAACCACGGACAACATCGCAATCCGTTTCATGCCGTACCTCCCATTTTGTTTCTCATTTAGCGGGTATTATATCAAATATAAGAAAGATTTAAACCAAATATACCAAACCACGGAGGCGCTGAGACACATGAAAAGGCAAAAAGACTTAAAGGCAGTAGACGGCAGACAGTAGACGGTAGACAGGGAAAAGCGTAAAAGAAGAAGACAGAATACAGAATTCAGAACACAGCGAAAGACTTAAAGGCGGGGGCTGGTAGTTGGTAGCAGGTAGTTGGGGAAAGGCATAAAATACAGGAGACGGCAAACAGTAGGGGCGGATTTCAAATCCGCCCGTAGACAGGAGAAAGAAAAAGCAAAAGAAGTCCGTCATTGCGAGGAACGAAGTGACGAAGCAATCCAGAACTCAATTCCAACTTGTTAGGCAGTCGGGGATTCCGTTTTCACTTTGTCATTCCGAACGAAGTGAGGACCCTCAGATAAACATCTATTAGAAATCAAAGACCCGAGGCGTTGCTATTCGCTGATGCGGCGCAGGTAGCCGTTCGGGTTGAAGGTCATCATGAATTTTTCGCAGTATTTGTCTATGGCGAAATCGTCGTTCATCTTCAGGAACGCCTCTATCGCCTCGTAAGGGCCGGGGCCGTAACCTTCGTATATCGGGTGTCCGTTAATATTCGAGTCCTCAACGATCATAAAGCCGCCGAGCGGGACGAATTCCTTGTAAAGCTGCATCTCTTTGAGGACATGTTCCATTTTGTGGTCCGAGTCGAGAATGACGATAGTGTTGCGGCCGTTCACGATTCTGCGGACCTTATCTACGACATCCGGATCGGTCGAGCTGCCTTCGATAAGAGTTATTGACGGGAACTGAGCGGCGGCGCGGCGCGCTTCGTCGGTTAAATCGATGTCTATTCCAATGATTTCGCCTTTTCCCATCATCGCGCATAGCGAGGCGTAATAGGCGATGCCGCCGCCGCGAGCCACGCCGGACTCGACGATCACGTCCGGTTTAATCCCGAAAAAAAGTTCCTGATATATCCAAAGGTCGAACGGGCATTTATGGACTAAATATCCCATCCAATGCGTCATGTTCCAAACCGGTTTGCCGTCGAAAGTGACGTTGTAATAAATCTGATGAAAATTGTCGACGGCTCTGCTAAGCTGCGCCAGGTATTCTTCCTTGTCCATATCCAAATTCCTTGCTCCTGAGCATATAAATTTATGTCCCCGTTTATCAAAAACGAGGGAACGATTTTATCTGCCGCGTTTGCGCAACTGGTCCGCGAGAACGGCGACGATGATGACGGAGCCGATGAATGCCTGCTGCCAGAAGGCGGAGACTTCCATGAGGTTGAGTCCGTTGCGCAGCACGCCCATGATGAGTGCGCCGAGGACGGTGCCGATGATGCCGCCCTGGCCGCCGGAGAGCGACGTGCCGCCGATGACGACCGCTGCGATGGCGTCCAGCTCGAAACCGATGCCGGCCTGCGGCTGCGCGGAGTCGAGCCGCGCGATGAATACGATGGCGCCGATTGAAGTGAGTATCCCGGCGATGGTGTAGACCATGGTTTTGATAACGCGCACGTTGATGCCCGAGAGTTGTGTGGCTTCCTCGTTGCCGCCGCACGCGTAGACGTAGCGGCCGAACCGGGTGCGGCGCAGCAACACGTGGCAGAAAGTCAGCACGCAGACTGCGATCAGAACAGGCGCCGGGATTCCGAACACGGAGCCTTCGCCGATGCTGAGGAAAGATTCCGGATAATTAGATATGGGTTTTCCGGCGGTAAAGACGAGAGTGAGGCTTCGCAGGATGGTCATGGAGCCGAGAGTGACGATAAACGGGGCGACGCGGCCGTAGGAGATGATGACGCCGTTGAAAAGTCCGGCTGCGAGGCCGACGACGAGGCCCGCCGCGAGGCAGGCGGGAATGCCGGCTTTCAGCAGCGCCCATCCCGCGACAGCGCCCGCGAGCGCGAGTATCGAGCCGACCGACAGGTCGATCCCGCCGAGAAGAATCACCATCGTCGCGCCGGATGCGAGTATCGCGTTCACCGATACCTGTTTGACAACATTCGTCAGGTTCGGCGCCGTCAGAAAGTCCGCCGACCGAAACGCCAGAAACGCGCAGATCATTATCAGCCCTACAAGGGGCCCTATGACCCCGCTAAGTTTTTTCGCCACGTTTCCAGCTCCTTGTTTGCTTTTTGGCTTTCAAATTCCCTGAACTGATTGGAATCGAGTCCGGGTTTGCTTCGTCTCTGCGTTCCTCGCAATGACGGACTTCTTTTGCTTTTTCTTTCTCTGTATTCTGTCTTCTTCTTTTAGGCTTTCCCCTGTCTACCGTCTACTATCTACCGTCTACTGTCTTTTCAAACTAATATATCTTTAACAACATCGATCACGAGCGACGAATCGCCGCCCGCGCGGGCTTTCTTGAGCGCGTCGCGCCGTTTATAGATCAGAAGCGCCTTCTTCATAATGTTCGCGAACAGTTCGCGGGAGAGCGACATCGCGCGGACCGGGTCCTGCCGGTAAGTGAACTGATCTTCGCCGAACCAGCCGTTATAGCCGGTGATGATCGCTGCGTAGCAGAAATCGGCGAGCGCCCAGTTGTCGCCGGTGCCGGCAACGCGGTCCTCGTCGTTGCTGAGATGTTTCGCGTTGTTGAGGTGGAAGTTCGTGATCGGAACGCCGAAGCGTTTCGCGGTGTAGAGCATGTCCGCAGGTTCCACGCCGTACATCTGTTCGTGTCCGTAATCGATGGCGACGCCCATGTTCGTTCCGCCGCAGACTTTATTGACTTCGCGCGCGACGAGCATAGCTTTAGAAGTTGTCGAGATGATCATGTTGCCTTCGCGCGGCTCGTGCAGTTTCGCCTCGACGCCGAACTTCAGGCCGTATGATTTCGCTTTCTTGTTCATAGCGATGCAGCCTTCGATGAAGAGGTCGAGAAGGACGCCGTAGTCGGCCTCGAAGTTATAGTCCCAGCCGTCCGAGCCCGGCCAGAGGGCGACGCTGCTGCAGCCGACCTCGTCCGCGATTTCGATGCCCTGAAGAGCAACCTTGAGCGCCTGCGCGCGGATCTTCGGGTTCGGATTCGTCACGCCCCCGAGTTTCCAGCGCGGGTGCGTGAAGAGGTTTGTGTTCATATTTGTCGGTGTGAGTTTCAGCCGTTTGAGGTTTTTCTTAACGAGCGCGACGATCTCCGGGTCTTTTTTGAAGACGCTGTCGATGAAAACGCTTTCGTGGAACTCGATGCCCTCGCAGCAGGCGGCGGCGACGCGTTCCATCTGCGGAACGATGCCCGAATCGCATTCGCCGCACTCCGCGTAGCCTGTTGTCGCGAACCTGTCCAGAAAGTCGCCCGCGCACCAGTGGCCCGCCGCGAACCGGATTCCGAATTCCTTGAAGAACTCGGCCACCTTCGGGCCCTGAATGTAACCTTTGTACTTTTTGTCTATCGTTTCGAGGTTCTGTTTTGTGATCTTCATCCCGCGTCACCGCCTGTTATTATTTAATTTCCGAATTGGCGCCCGGAAAGCCGGCCGCTTCCCGATCGCTTATTCTAACAACTTTAGTTTCGTTTGACACTTCGGTCAACATCTATAAAATGAACTTTGAACGATGCAGCTAAGGAGAACCGCGTGACGAGAATGAATATTTTCAACCGAAAGAAATTCTTTTACCCGATCGCCCTGTTATTTATTCTATTTTTCGCAAGTCCGGCTCCGCGCGCCGAAGCCGCCGGGAATGCGCCCGGGACAATCAAATTCGTTCAGATCACCGACAACCATTTCACCAACCAGAGCGAACGGGTCAATGTGAGGATGTTGAAATATTCGAAAGACCTGCTCGAAGACGCGATCGGGCAGATCAACGGAATGCCCGGAATCAGTTTTGTTATATTCACAGGCGATCTCGCGGACTCGCCCGACGCAAATCTGCACACGCTTTTCACCCAAACGGCGAACACTCTCAATGTGCCGTGGTACTGGACGACCGGCAATCACGACCTCAGCCAGTTCGGCCTGAATAGAAAACAATTCCTCAAAATTCTGAATAAAAACAACAAGTACATCCAGCCAAAGACAACGTGTTATTCGTTCGCAAAAGACGGCGTCCTTTTCTTTTCGATGGACGGCGCCAGCGATACAAAGGTCACGGCCAAGGGCTTTTTCTCAAAGGAATGTTTAGGTTTGCTCGACAGCGTTCTGTCCGCGAACAGCGATATGCCTGCTATAATATTTCAACATTTCCCGCTTGTTTACCCCATTAAATCAGAAGGCCACGAAGTGTCAAACCGCGACGAATATCTCGCGATACTCGACAGGCATCCGAATGTAAAGGGCGTGTTTTCCGGCCACTATCACATACCGAAAATCCAGACGCGAAACGGAGTGTTGCACGTGTCTTCTCCGTCTCTGATTCAATATCCCAACGCATTCAATCTTGTTACGCTCGTGAAAACGGCCGACGGGCTGAAGGTCGACGTCAAAACAATCGAGACGCGGCTGAAGGACGTCCAGAAAATGAGCGCGGGAAGCGACCGTTAGCGCCACATTTTATTTTTAAGCATCTTAAGCATCGTCATTGCGAGCCCCGTTTTTGGGGCGTGGCAATCCCGGACATAGAGATGGGAATTGAGTTCGGGGTTGCCTCCCCCGCCCAAAGCATGCGGGGGCAGGCTAAAAACAGCCTAAAAAACGGCTTCCTCGCAATGACGTTATCTGTGTTTTTCTCCGACATCCGGTTAAATATGCGGCGGTCGCGCCGGGCGGGAATTTTACTTTGAGATATGTTTTTGTTATCATAGAGGGACTTTTTGAACGGGAAGGGCTAAATGGCTGAATTCAACAGACTGGACAACGAAGACATCGAGTTTTTCAAGGGCGTCGTCGGCGAGAAATATGTGATAACCGGCGGCGACGATATGGACCCTTACACGCACGACGAGAGCGAGGATTTTCGTTTTCCGCCGGACGTGGCGGTGAGGCCGGGAGCGACTGCGGAAGTGTCGGCGATAATGAAGCGCTGCTGGGACCGCAACATAACGGTTACGCCGCGCGGAGGCGGGACGGGTTTGAGCGGCGGCGCGCTTTGCGTGACAGGCGGCGTGTGCCTCTCGCTCGACAGGATGAACGGCATACTCGAGATCGACACGTCGAATCTGATGGCGGTCGTCCAGCCGGGCGTGATCGTGCAGACGCTGCACGAGAGCGTCGAGAATCTGGGGCTGATGTACCCGCCGGACCCGGCGAGCCGCGGTTCATGCACGATAGGCGGCAACCTCGCGGAGTGCGCGGGCGGCGCCCGGGCGATGAAGTATGGAGTGACGAAGGACTACGTGCTCGGCGTTGAGGCGGTCATGCCGGACGGCGAGATTATCCGCACGGGCGGCAAGCTGCTGAAAAACGTGACGGGCTACAACCTTACGCAGTTGCTGATCGGCTCCGAAGGCACGCTGGCGGTTATAACCGAAATCATATTGAAGCTGATTCCGCGCCCGCACTACCGGCGCACGCTGCTGGCGCCGTTCAATTCGCTGACGGAAGCGGCGGCTGCGCTGAACGCTATTTTCATGCAGCACATAACGCCGGCGGCGGTGGAATTCATGGAGCGGGACGCGATCCAGAGCGCGGAGCGGATGCTTGGCCGCGCGTTCCCGTACAGCGGTTCCGAGGCGCTGCTGCTGATAGAGCTGGACGGCAACGACGTTGAGATGATGGGCCGCGAGGCGGAGAAGGTCGGGACCGTGCTGATGGAAGGCGGAGCGGCCGACGTGTTGCTTGCGGAAACGGACGCGAAGCAGAACGACATGTGGGAGATGCGGCGTTCGCTGGGCGAAGCGGTGAAAAAAATCTCGGCGTACAAGGAAGAGGACACGGTGGTTCCGCGCGCGGCGCTGCCGGAACTGATGAAGGTTCTAAAGGAGATATCGAGGCGGCACGGATTCACGACGATCTGCTACGGGCACGCCGGCGACGGAAACATTCACGCGAATATCGTCAAGGGCGAGATGGGCGACGACAAGTGGCGGAACGAGCTTCCGGCGCTGATCGGCAATATCTTCGACGCGGTTGTCGGCATGGGCGGAATGATCTCCGGCGAGCACGGCATCGGCTACACGCAGAAGATGTATCTGCCGCTCGCGCTGTCCGCGCGCGAGATCGCGCTGATGAAAGCGATAAAGAATGTTTTCGATCCGAAAGGAATTTTGAATCCCAAAAAGATTTTTCCGGGGGACTAAACCGTCATTGCGAGGAAGCCGTTGTCGGGCTGACGAAGCAAACCCGAACTCCAATTCCGATTTTTTTGCAATGGCACAGACATAAACGTGGAGGAATGAAATGGACAAAATATGGGCGCCTTGGCGGGCGCAGTACATATTGGGCGTGAAGCCAGAGAGAGATGCGGCGGCGACGGAAGCCGACCCCTGCGTTCTCTGCGCGAAATATAAGGACGCTCCGGAGAACGACAGAAAGAATCTGGTTCTTTTTCGCGGCGCGCATTCTTTCATAATGATGAACCTGTATCCGTATAATTCGGGGCATCTTATGTTCGTGCCGTATCTGCACACCGGCGCGTATGAGGAACTGGCGCCGGAAACCACTGCGGAAATGACTCTGTTGCAGCAGAAGATGATCCCTGTTTTCAGGAATACGATGAATCCGGACGGGTTTAATATCGGGATGAATCTCGGGCGCGTGGCGGGCGCCGGAATCATCGACCACGCGCACATGCATTTCGTTCCGCGCTGGAACGGCGACTGCAATTTCATGCCGGTTCTGGCGGACACGAAGATAATCAGCGAGCACATGGATTCGACATACGACAAGCTGAAAAATGGAATCGTCGACTGGCGGTAAGCCGCTGAAAAAAGGAAATCAACGATATGAACGTATACACGATAGTGGTCGGGATGCTGCAGACGAATTGCTATCTGGCGGTTTCCGGGACGGATGCGGTTGTGATCGACCCCGGAGCGCAGGGCGGCAAGATTCTGAAATCGATCGACAACGCTAATTTGAATGTCGCGTACATAATGCTGACGCACGGGCATTTCGACCACACTCGCGGGCTGAAGGAAGTGCGCGGCGCGCTGCAGGTTCCGATTCTGGTTCATGAGAAGGAAGCGGATTTCATGAAGCTGAAGGCGGCTGAGCGGGCGCGCTACGAGACGGGGCTGAAAACGCCCGCTTTTCTTGAGTTGCGTGAAGGAGACGAGATATCTTTCGGGACCGGGCGGCTGAAAACGCTGCACACGCCGGGCCACACGCCGGGCGGCGCTTGTTTTCTGGCGGCGGAGGAGAACGTCTGCTTCACCGGCGACACGCTGTTCAACGACGGAGTGGGGCGCACCGATTTTCCGGGCGGCGACGCCCGCGCGCTCGCCGACTCGATCCGCTCGAAGCTGATGACGCTCCCCGGCGAAATAAAGATCTATCCCGGCCACGGACCTTCTTCGACAATCGGCCGCGAGAGAAAATATTTCTAATCCGCAAAGAGAGGCGCCGCTATGAACTGGGGAATGAAAAACAGGATTTCGAGGATATTCAATCCGAATACGGGGCACATGGTGTCGCTCGCGGTTGACGGCGGATATTTCGAAGGCGCGGCGAAGGATTTGCGGGACCTCGGCGCGGCGATCAACCCGCTGTGGCCGCACGCTGACGCGCTGATGATAACGCGCGGCGGACTGAGGGCGTGGATTCCGCCTGAGATGAACAAGCCGGTAATTCTGCGCATGTCGGGCGGCGCGAGCGCGCTTAAGGACCTGTCAGACGAAACGATCACGACGTCGATTGACGAAGCGATCAGGCTGAACGCTTCTGCGATAGCGTGTTCGATATTCGTCGGCGCCGCGCATGAGAAGGAAAGCATAGCGAACCTCGCGCGGTTGGCGAACGAGGGCGAAGCGGTTGGAATGCCGGCGCTTGCCGTGACTGAAGCGGCCGAGGGAATTGAGCGCGATGCGCATTATCTCGGGATGGCGAGCCGAATCGCGGTTGAGATCGGCGCGCGCATCGTGAAAACGTATTACTGCGCCGATTTCGATGAAGTCATCGCGGTTTGCGGGAGCGTTCCGGTTGTGATGGCGAGCGGCGAAAAGCTCGAGGAGCGGGAAGCGCTGAATATGGCCGCTGACGCGATGTCGAAGGGCGCGAGCGGGGTCGCCATGGGGCCCAACATCTACCAGTCGGACTGCCCGCTCGGAATGATCAAGGCATTTCGCGCGATCGTCCACGACGGCGTTTCCGTTCAGGAAGCGTTTGAAGTCTATCAGTCGAACAAAGAGTTTCAGTCGTTTGACTGAAGCGAAATGAAATCGCGCATATTGACATAGATTTGTTTTTGCATAAAACCATAACGTCACAATTTCTATTCTTATAATAATCAATGCGCGCATCGCTTGCCCGCGGGCGTAAGTCCGGCATATAATAAGCGCTGGCCGGAGTGGATATTAGCGTTCGATCCGGCGCGGCAGTATTTCCCGGACGAGAGGAGAAAAAGCATGAAGAGCAGAAAACACCTGTCATTTTTGATCGGGTTTATGATGACGATTAGCATTTTGGCGTTCGGCGCCGGAGCGCCGGCGGCCGCTGAATCGGCTCTTAAGGAACTGGATCTGATCACACTCGACACGGTGATCCCGGTGAATTCCTTCGCGGACGTAAACTCGAAGGGATACATATCGAAATGGCTTGCGTGCGGAACGTTTTCGACAGGCGTTCAGGGCGGCATGACCGGCATGGTCGTATCGCAGAAAGTGTCGCTGTCGGCGACGGACAACCTCACGAGCCGCGGCGGCGAGGCGGGCATCGAGCCGGAAGCCGGAATGACGGTCGACCGCGGAGGCGGAAAAACGAATACGTGGCGACCGTACGAGGCGACGAGCAACATACTCGATTTCGGCGCGATCTATTCGAAATCGGTCGAGGGCGTGATGTACGCCGCGGCGTATATAAAGAGCGACAAGCAGGCGGCGTTGTTTCTGGACATGGAAACGCTAACCGGCGTCTCTGTCTGGATGAACCACGAACTTGTGTGGAGAAGCCACGGCGGAATCATAGGCGAAGCCGGCAAAGAGCGCGTTCTTCTCGAATTGAAGCCGGGGCGCAACCTGCTGCTGCTGAAGTTCGCGGGCCTGCGGATCGAGCGCGCGGCGGAAACGATGCAGAGGCCGGTAGCCGAGATCCGCAACTACATGCGGGCGGTGAGCGCGATGATCGCGGACACCACCGGCCTGGCGATGAGCGTCAAAACGTCGCCTCTGTTGATGATCGGCAAATCGCAGATCGCGGTTCAGGCGGGCCTGCAGCCGACCGGATACTTCCGGGGCACGGCCGCCAAACCTGCCATGGAGTGCGGCCTGACGGTCGCCAACGGCGGCGACAGCCGCGCGGATTCCATAAAGATAATAGTCGAATCGAAAAAACTGAATTTCAAAACCGAGCGGGTCGTCTCGCTCGACCCGAAAGCCAACACTACGCTTCTGATACCGCTGCCGGTCAGCGCAAAGTTTGCGGGCGGCGCGGCGGACACGAAGATTTTCGCAAACATCGGAAAAAATAAAATAGCGATCGACGCCACGGTGAAAATCGCTGCGAAAATCCCGGCGGCGGACGAATCGATTTTCATCACACCCGGTTTCCACGCGGACCCGGTGTGGATCGAGGACCAGCGCGATTATGCCGTTTCGCTGCTCGGCAGCGCGCGACAGAACATGTATCTGACCGGCGCCGACAAAAACTACGGCGTCTATATGTCCGAGCTGGATTACCTGAAGCCGTTTTACGACGCCTACCCGGAATTCCGCGAGCCGCTCAAGCAGCAGATCAAAGAGGGCCGCGTGGGCACGGGCGGCTCGTACAGCCAGCCGGTCGAAAAAATGATAAGCGGCGAGGCGCTGATACGCAACCTGCTTTACGGCAAAATGTTTCATGAAAAAGTTCTGGGCGACAAGCCGCGCGTTTACATGGGCTGGGACATTTTCGGGCACGTGGCGCAGCTCTCGCAGATAGTGGCGAAGACGCGGAACGACGGCGCGATGTGGTCAAAGAGCATCGTCGGTTTTCCGGCGATTTTCTGGCACGAGTCGCTGGACGGCACGAAGCTGCTTCACAAGCGCATGGAATACGGTTCCGACACGAAGAACATAGACGGCCTGCGCGAATCGGCTTACAAGTCGTTCGAGGAGTATAAGAATTACGGGCTTCACAACGACTCGCGGCTTGACGCGTCGGACTTCAAGCCGCCTACGCCGTGGTATGCCGGAAACACGGGAATGCTGCGCGACTTGCAGCCGAGCATACAGGTCGGCGGCGGCGGCGGAAACCGCTTCTTCGCCGGCGCTCTTAACGATATAAAGAACGGCGGCGGCAAGGACATTCTGACGACGACTCGCGACATGTCGTACTATCACACCGGCACCGGCCTCACGCGCGTTGACTTGAAGATCGGCAACCGGCTCGCAGAGAACAGCGTGCAGAACGCGGAGAAATACGCCGCGATCGCCAGCCTGATGGGGATGCCTTATCCGGACAAGATGCTCGACAAGGCGTGGCGGCAGTTGCTTTTCGGCCAGCACCACGACGCGCTCACCGGCACGATCAACGACAGGTCGTTCCTCGACCTCGTCGACGGTTATCGCGAGTCCATCGAGCTTTCAGACGGCGTGACGAAGAACTCGCTCGACCACATCGGTCGCCAGATCAACACCGCGTCCGCGGCGCCGGCGAAGGACGCGATTCCGGTCGCGATTTTCAATCCGCTCGCATGGGCGCGCACGGATGTCGTTCGCGCTCGCATCGCGCCGCCGGAGCCGCTCGCCGGTTTCCGCATCGCGGACGCCTCGGGCAAAGATGTTCCTTTCGAAATCGAATCCGTCACAAAGAACGCGGACGGAAAAATCACGGAAGCTGTCGCCGTGTTCATCGCGACTGTTCCGTCTCTCGGATACTCGACGTATTATGCCGTTCCGGCGGCGGCGCTTTCTGAGTCCGCGACGCGGAAGGAAGTCAGCGGCGCGTCTCCGAAAATCGAAACGGACCGCTTCAGCGTAAGCGTCGACCCGGCGAAGGGCGGCGGCATATCGAGCCTCTACGACTTGAAAAACGGCAAAGAACTTATGAATAAGGGAAACGGGGTCGGAAACGACATCGTTCGAATAAAGGAAGACGCGGGACGGCACGAGCCGCCATGGGAGATTTTCACGGCCGGAAACAACAAATACACGAGCGACGGACCGGCGACGTATAGGGTAGAGAACGGCCCGGTGACGAAACGGCTCATAGTGCGGGCGAAAGTCGGCGACACCGAAACCGAGCGGCATATCATTCTCTACAACGGCGTCCCGCGCGTCGATTTCGAGACATTCATCGAGGACTACAAAGGCTTCAACTCGATAGACAACGAGCTGTTCGTCGTTTCGTTCCCGGTCGATTTGAAGAACAGCGTTCCGGTGTTCGAGGAGCGTTTCGGATCGGTTGTGAAGAAGAAGAGCCGGCAGAAGTTCGTGTTTCAAACTTGGCAGATGAACAACTATTCTGACCACGGGGCGGCAACGGCGCACCAGTGGATGGACGAGAGCTGGTCGGTCGCGGTTCAGTTCACGGACGCTACGGGCAGGCAGACATCGGCCTATCCGGTGGGGATGGTCGCGATGGTGACGGACCACAACCGCGCGGCGGTGAAGGCGGCTGAGTCGCTCCAGACGGCGCTTATCAAAAAGGGAATACATTCGACGCCGTGGTATGACGATTTCGACGCCGGGCGCATCGCGAAGCTGCCGAAAAGCGACTCGACGATGCCGAAGGAACTGGACAAGGATTTGGCATACGGCACATCCTTCCGGATGTCGTTCAACATAGGCAAAAACAACCTTTACACTGAAAAAGTTTTCAAGAAAATCGATCCGGCGGCTGTCGCGCGGTTCGAGAAGTCGGTCGCCGAAACGGGCTACGGATACCTGTTCGTCAACGACCCGGACAGCCCGGAAAGCTGGCCGCCTGTGCCGTTGCTGATCGTCAAAGGACGCGACGCGGCGAAGCTGGCGGAAGCGGTGAAGAAGATGTCGGACGGAGTCTCCGCATCTGGCGCGATCAGGCTTCCGGAGGCGTGCAACGCCGCCCCGAAATCGGAGGGGCCTGAGAATTACGGCGTCGGCATGTTGAATGTCGGCAACATACTCAACAGCGTCGAAAACGACGACTCGATGGTTATGTTCCTCGTGCACACAGCGTCGTTTTTCCGGCGGCTGCCATACGATCTGGTTCCGGAGAATAAGACGAACGCGTTCTCGTACTCGCTCTATCCGCACTCGGGCAACTGGGCGGCGGCGCGCACATACCGCGCCGGGTTCGAGTTCAACAATCCGCTTGCGGCCCGGCAACTAACGCAGCACGGCGGCGAACTGCCGGCGAAGGGCATGGCGTTCCTGACTGTGGAGCCGGCGAATTTGGTTGTGACCGCGCTGAAACCGGCCGGCAACCCGACGGCGAGCTGCTCGACGAAACCGGCGGATGCCGCGCAGGGGCTGACCGTGCGCCTGTACGAGGCGGAAGGCAAGCCGGCGAAGGGCGTTGTTCGGCTGGCAGGCGGAATCCGCGAGGCGTGGAGCGCGAACATGCTCGAAGAGAATCAGAAATCGCTGCCTTTGACAAACGGAGAACTGAGAACGCCGGTGACGCCGTTCTCGATCGAGACGTACACGCTCGCGCCGGGCTGGAAGGCGCCTGTCGCGAAGGCGAAGGGGATGCGCGAAGCGGAGCCGGCGCAGCCGGTGTTCGCTCGCTACTGGACGCACAACGCGGGCGCGGCGCCGATCGGCTACCTGCCGGTGTCGGTCGTCATTCAGGGCGACATCAAGACCAAGATACACATAGAGCAGGGCGGCGTGACGATCAATGAAGTTTTAGTGACGGTGACGAATGACTACACAGACCGCGCGGTTTCGGGCGTGGCGCGCATCCGGGTTCCGGACGACTGGCGCGCGCTTCCGAACACGTTCAAGTACGACATAAAGCCCGGCGGCCACGCGTCGAAGAAGATTGTCATCTGCTTCCTCGGCAGCGGGCGAACGGGAATGATCAAGGCGGAGATCGAACACGACGGGCAGACTATCGAGGACGTCATCGAAGTGGGAAGCGCGGCTCCGACGTTTGACGTACAGCGCGAGGGAAATGTGGTTCGCGTGAAGGTGGGCAATTTGAACGCGCAGAAGATCAACGCGGTTCTGAGCATGATCGGGCCGATCGAGACGTGGGGACGCGATCTCGCGGGCGGATTCGGAGTTGCGCTTGTTTCGCCGCGCGCGGCGGGCATCAGCCTTGACCCCGGCGAGGAGCGAACGTACGAGTTCAGGATAACTCCGGAAGTCGATGGCGTGAAACCGGCATTCTGGCTCACAGCGAAACTCGCCTGCAACGGGCGCGTTTACTACAAGCCCGTGCCTGAAATGTAAAACAAAGATTCACCACTGAGACACAGAGACACGGAGATTGCATAGGGCGGCCCTAAAAAGGCCGCTCTTTTTATATGGTTGCGCGATATGCGATTTGTAGCCGCTACGCATCGATTTGACAAAGAGCGCATTCCCGTGATAAAAATAGGCTCAAGAGAAGCATTCGCATTATCAAATCGATTCAACCCAAATCCGTTATTAGGATTTGGGCGCAATGCTCAGAGTGGATGAAATGCGAGGCAGAAGGCGTATTTTTGAAGCGAATAGAACTTTGGTTCATGAACAAAAAAATGCGCCGATAACGAAGCAGATCGCCGCTATGAACATTGCCCCGGAATTCGGTGTCCTATTGACGAATCCGGGTTCAAGGAGCCGACATGCGCCCTGCGCCTTGCCGCCGCGATAATAAGTCCCGATTCGTTTTTCTGTTGACCGTTCTTCCGGCGCTCGCCGCCGTCGCGTTAGCCGCGGCATTATTGCTCTTCGCCCGGCCGGCTCTTGCCGAGGATGATGATTCGGTGGAGTTGAGATACAAGTATGAAAAAGGCGTTGAAACCGCTTACACGCTGAAAGCGAGCGGCGAGACTTCGTTTGAAGGCAAAATAGATATTGAAACTTACGGCGGCGCATATTCAAATTTCAAACCGAAAGAGTTTAAGTATGATTTCAAGCCCAAGATTGACATATATATGGTTGAAAGCGTATTTGATGCAGATGACAGCGGCGCCGATATCGACCTGTACTTCGATAGGTTCAATGTCTACTGGGTGCAATCGTCTTATCAGCTTGCGTCAAAGGATCCGGTTATGGTTACATACAGCCAGTTCGGCAGAATCTCGGACATGGACAATCCATTTAAGGTCACTGCGGCTGATGTTGCGGCCAGCGGATCCGGCATCGGCACGCCAAAGCAGATGAAAGAGAGAACGAGAAAAGCATTGCTATATAATTTCGGACCGGAGAAACTGCTGCCGATCGTTCATCCGATGCTGCCGGAAAAGAAAGTGCGCGCCGGTTACAAATGGAATCAGAATCTGCCTATTCTGTCGGAATTCGGCCAGTATATGGGGGACAAAGGGGTTGTGGCGGAATACACGTTCGAGGGAATAGAATATTACGATGGAGCGAACTGCGCGAAAATAACAGTGGCGGTGAACTCCGACTTGGGCGGAACCGTCGTGAAGTCATATAACACGACCTCTCGTCTCGAAAAGCTTCAGGTCGAGTTCGAAGGCGCCATCTATTTCGACATAGACGCGGGCGCGGTCGCCGGGATGGATTTCAAGACATTTCAGGATATTTTTCTGAGCCTGTCTTATACAGAAGATTATTCTTATGCGACAGTGGAAATGATACAGGAAATATTTCAGACATTCGATCTCAGCGGCGAGTTTATCAGAAAAAGGCAGGGGTCGGGAAATAATACACGAGGGAATTGAGCCTGTCCCGGTCCGATTCGCTTAAGAGTTTTATTTTCGTCTGCGCCATTCCGACCGTTGTAATTACAAAGGTCTCTGTTATAATTTGCTTGAGAGAAGTGTTTTCCGGGCATTTGGGTTTGTAAGTTGAAACAGGCGGGTATCAGAATATTGAAAGCGTGGTGAGTCGCAATGGCGCCGGGCCTGACGGTAGACGACAAAAACGACCTGCTGTACGACCTGCGAAGCGGAGAGGCTAAGCGGCGCGAGTACGCGGTTCGCGTTCTCGCCCGGAACATGGACTCGACCGAGGTCGTCCGTTTTCTGCGCGGCCTGCGGCCCCACGAATGGGAAGGCAAGATCAGCGCCTGCAGCCTGTTCGAGAAGATCGGCGACCCGACTTCCATCGACAAACTCAAATCGCTCATACTCGATTTCAACCCTAAAGTCCGGCAGGCGGCGGCTAAGGCGCTCCAGAAGCTCGGCGTCACCAAACCGTTCAGCGACGACGAGGTCGCGGAACTCGTCAGCTATCTGAGCCATCCGAGCTGGTGGGTCAAGACCAAGACGATCAAGAGCCTCGAGGCGATCAAGGACCCGCGCGCGCTCGAACCCGTGAGCAAGCTGTTGCTCGATGAGGACGACACCGTCCGGCAGGCGGCGCAGGAAGCCGTGGAAACGCTCGGCAAAATCCACTGACGATACATGTATCAAGGCGCCGGTTACCGGAAACGCCAAATCCTGATTTTTTGTCGCATTCTGAAATATCATCGTTGCGGGAATAAATGGATATTAGCGTGCGGCGTGGCCGGGTTTGCTAATCCGATTCATGAATAACTTCAACGCCGCGCTCTTTGAGTTTGCGCAGGGCTTTCGCGCCCGCGTCGCCGAACGCGTTGTTTCCGACGTCGAGATATTTGAGTTTCTTGAGATAGGCGGAATCCGCGAGCGCGGAGATCCCGGCGTCGGAAAGGTCGTCATAGTTCAGGTTCAAAAGAACGAGTTTTTTGAAGTTCGGCGAATTTGCGATGGCGACGGCGCCGGTGTCGCCCACGTTGTTGTGCCAGAGTCCGAGAAAAGCGAGGTTGGCGAGCGCCGGCGAATTCGCAAGCGCCGAGGCGCCCGCGCCGCCGATGTAATTGTAGTTCAGATTCAGGTATTCGAGTTTATCTGCGAACCGCGAGCCGGCGATAGCGGTTGCGCCGTCGTCGCCGAGCCGGTTGTAGTTCAAATCGAGCGAATTAAGACTGCTGAGATTTTCGGATTCGGCGATCGCCGCCGCGCCGGCGTCTTTGACTTCGTTCGATGCGAACCCGAGCGTTGTCAGGCCGCCGAGGTTCTTTGAGCCGGCGATCGCTGCCGCGCCAGCGTCCCCGAGCCGGTTGTTGCCGAGATAGAGACTTGTCAGCCGCTTGCAGAATTCCGAGTCCACAAATTCTTTCACGGATTCAGCGGTAAGCCGGCCGCTCTCGATGTTGAGCGATGTAAGCTTCGGAAATCCGCCCGATTCCGCGAGCGCTTTCAGTCCTTCTGCCTTCGTTTCGTTGTAGGCGATATTAAGAAGCGAGAGTTTGCCGAATTCGCCGCCGGCGAGCGCCACGATGCAATCGACGCCCATGTAGTTCCAGCTTAAATCCAGAGCTTCGAGACTCCGCGCGGCCGTCGACGCCGCAATCGCCTTAATATCTTCCACGCCGAGCTTGCCCGTGACTTTGAGCCTCTTCAGGCCTGCCGCCTCCGCTGATTTCAAAACCGAAACAGACGCCGTTTTCGTGTCGAGCTGGCACCAGACGCCGCCGCTCTCGTCCATGTAGGCGTCAAGCATTTTCGGACAGGAAATCTTCGGCGCCGCCGCCGGGCTGTTATGTTGCGCGCCCAAAACAGGGACCGCTGCCGCAATCAGCAGCAAAACCGCCGATATCGTGGTTCGGGCAAATCTCATGCCTGTTTATCTCTCCTTTTGCGATATCAATGCTCTGATTCTAATTATAAGCGACAATCCGTCCGCGTGAAGGCCGGATGCCGGATTCGCCTCATTAAGGGCTTAAAACGTTTTTCAATAATATATGATGGAACAGGATAAAAACTTTCGCGATTAACGCAGAAACGCGGATTGCCGGCGATGCGCCATTAAAACAAAGAAGCGAAAACTGATGGGCGGCAGGCGTAAACTTTTCTTTTGCGCATGCGGCGGGCAGCCGTTCGTCGGTGGAGTCCGGCTGAAGGAGGGGAATATTGCCGCGATTTGCGATATGTGGTATATTTAATTGTGAAAAATGGCACATGGGTTTGCGGAAGAAGTCAAAAGGGAAGGCGGCAGGAGGAATATGGATTCGGAAAATGTCATTCTCAACAAGATTAAGCAGCAGCTTGAGCTCGTGCGCGGCCAGTTCAACACCGCCCAGTTGGATCTCAACGCGCTGGTCGCTTCGTTGATCGAAAGCATCGGCGTGAATCTCAGAAGTTACGTGTATGAAAACATAAGGCGCGAGATAAGAAAATCGCCTGATGCGGCGGAGGCGCTGACCGACGAGCAGTTTGAAAGCCTGCGCATTGAATTAAACGAGGCGCTTGAGCCTGAGATGGAGCGCATCGTGCGCGAGCTGCGCGAGAGCAGCGCATGGCTCGAAGAGGAAACCGCGTTTCTCGATCTTAACTCGAAAGTCTGGAAGACAGTGAAATCTGTCGAACCGGCTGCGAACGAGGTTCTGAAGAGATACAAGCTGAGCCCGGTAAACATGAAAAACTGGGCATGGCTGTCGCCGGAGATAGACGCGCTGATAACGATGCGGTTCCCCGCCGCAAAGAAGGACTTTGTAGACAGGCGCAAACAGTTGAAATACCTCGAAAACCGCTATATAGAGGAAACGCGCATAGGGAATGTCCTCAACAGACTCGAAAGCCTCTGACACGCAAATTACACCGGTAATTAATATAAAATCACAAACATGCAATACTAAAGCTATGACAGGATGTCAGGGGGAATGCGCTTTCTTTTTATAATGAATTCCCGCCTTCGCGTACCGTCATTAGTAACTGAAGCGATAAAGAGCTTTTTCCCCATTTATGCGGCGAAGCCGCAGTGGATTGCGACAGCTCGATGTCGCTTTCTGATTATGCTGCACAGCGCTGTGGTTTCGAGTTAGTCTTTCATAAACCGGGGCATAACAAAGCGGTGTCGAGACCACCGCAATCCACAGACGCTTATAAAACAAGCGTCGAAATACAATGCAAAAAGTTAAAAGAACGTCGTGCTCCCAATACACTCAAGTAATAATACTCTCCGTCATTCCGGTCGGAGAACCGGAATCCAATTTGACAGGATGTCAGGGGGAAGGGCTTTCTTTTTAAACTCGTTACCATGCTTTCGCATGGCAACACAATCCGAATAGCAGGCCGCTTCGAGGACCACAACCCCTGTGTCCCCCTTTTATAAGGGGGAGTTTCAAAAATATGGACTGCGGCGGGTGGCGCCCGAAAAGAATGAAAAATGCGGGCAGGATGCCCGCGCTCGAAAAGCGCTTCGCGCGTGAAAACAGGACGTATTGCGTGTGAAATGAGTGGAACGAAACGGAAATTTTCGGGAGAGTTCAGAGAACCCATTTTATAAAAGGGGTTCTCTGACCGCCGGAGGCTCGCCGATAGCTCGCCGCAGGCGATAAATAGTTGCCGCTCTTTTGTTCGATCCGGATTACTTCGCGTTCGGCGCCATTACAGGACCGCCGGGCCGGAACGGCGGCCGCGCGGGCGTATCCGCGGGATTATGAATCACCTTGTCCGTCACAGGCGAAAGCGGCGGCTCTCCAATCATGCGCGACTCTTTTTCGTCTTTCAGAACGGGTTTCTCAACGATTACTTCTTTTTTGGCTTCGACGCATTTGCCGGACTTGGCGTCCGCGGATTTTTCGAGTTGCATTCCCGGCGGGCAGTCGCATGAACCGGCGCGGCCGGCGATGAACGGTTCCGGGCATTTCTCCGCGCAGGAGGAAGTCGCCGGCGAGAAGTAACCGCTTTCGCACCGGCAGGCGCGAAGCAGTCTGCTCGCCTCCATGCCGGCGGGGCATTCTGAGCCGCAAGTCTCGCTTGCGGGGTTATAGAGCTGATTTTCCGGGCATACAGGCTTCCCTATAACGCCGAAGACCGTTAGGTTTTCGTCAATTTTCGTAATGCCGGAAGCCGCGGTTATTCTTCGCGGGTAGTTGGCGCCGACATAGCCGACGGAGTCGCCGGATTCGGGTTTTCCGCTTCCTGACGCGTCCGTGAAGCCGGCGATGAAGTAGCGGCCGGGCATGATATTTTCGATTTTGAAGGCGCCGTTGCGGCCTGAAGGAGCGGCGGCGAGCATTAGCGGCTGGTTGCCTGTGAACTTAGCGGAGGAGTAAACGCCGGCGAAAAGACCCTGCGCGGCTTCTCCGAGATAATAAGCGGTCCCTTCGAACGACGACGAGGCCGCCACGGTTTCCGGCAGCGGGGCGAGGCAGCCCGGCGCGGGTTTTCCGCAGAGCGCCATCCGGCCGGGAGCGGGCGCAGAGGCCTCGTCCTTCGGGTTTTTTCCGACTGCGGACTCGACAGCGTCTATAAAACCGTCGTCGTCGGTGTCCGCCGGCTGGTCCGGCAGCATGCTCGCCGGAGTGACGACCAGAACGGGCGCGGGCATCGATTTGCCGCTCGACGGGTCCGTGCCGACCACGCGCTCCTCATTGTCGGGCGCGCCGTCTCCGTCGGTGTCCACGCTCGCGAAATAAACGCGCGGCAGTTCGTAGAGCGTTGCGTCAAGAACAATCTCCCGGAGCGCCCAGTTGAGCTTGCCGAGGTCTGTTTTATCAAGTTTCGGATACCGGGCCGCGGTCAGCGCCGCGAGCGGCTGGAAAGCGCGGTCGCAGGCATTGACAAACTCCTGATGCGTGGCGCCGATCAAGGCTATGTTGGACGCCGGGTTGTTCAGCGCGTTCGCGAGAGGTTTCGCGCTTGCGGAGAGATCTTTTTCGAGCGCTCCGGCATCGTCGGTCGCCATTCCGGCGGCGCCGAGCAACAGGACGTCGCGTATGTCCTGCATCAGCCGCATTTGAAGTTCAACGCGCCGTTCGGGATCGGGCGACGCGTCGATTTTAGCGAAAGCGCCGTTGAAGGCGGCGACCGTTTTTTCGCTCATGCCGGTCAGTCGCTTAATAGCGATAAGAGAAGGAACCGAAACGGCGCCGGTGGCGGGGGTCGCGGCTGAGAATTCGAGTCTGCGTTCCGCCATGTCCTCCGCGGCCCAGCGGCCGGCGAGCGCCTTTTCGAGCAGCGCGCCGTATGGCTGGATCGAACTTTCGGCGTATGGAGATGTCGGGCATCCGTCGGCGCCGGGAGCGCCTGCGATGCAGCGGGCGGCCCATAGCAGCGACTGCCTTCGCGCGGCGGTCCAGATCGCCTCGCCGGACATCTGGGCGGATTTGAGGCCGGCTTCGCGAGTGACACGTTTCAGCGTGGCCGAAAAGTCCTCGAGCCGTTCGGCGCTTGCGCCGCCTGACTCGTAATCGAGCGCCATGCTCATCAGGCCCGGGGCGAGCGGGTCGAGCAGTTTGAGCGCCTCCTTGTCGTTAGCAGCGACGCCGATCTTGCCAAGGAGCGTGTCGAGAAACCGCGCGTATGCGGCGCGCGCGACAGGCAGCAGCGCGTCGGCCGCGAGGGCTGAATCCTTCGGGCCCTGCATGTCGTAGAACAGCGAATCCGTGATGATGTCCTTCACGAACGAGGCGTCGAACTCCCAAGGCTTGATGTCTTTCGGCGCTCGCACTCCGCTCTGCGCGATTCTCTGGAACAGGGCGGTTTCGAGGTCCGTTTCGGGCGAAACGACAACAGTGTTTTCGCCGGCCTTCACCGGCGGAAGAATTGCGGCGAGGATTGGTTTCGAGTCGGCGGTTTCGAGCCTTACGATAAGGTTTCGCTCACCGTTCGGAACTCTTTCAAGCCGGAACGTGTCGCCTTCGAGCTGCGAGGCGGGCACGTTCGGCAGCGGAACGAAATTCGAGCCGTCCGGCTGCAGGCGGTAGACGCGCACGCTGACAGCGTCGGCGAGCAGCTTTGCCCGGCCCACAGAGTCCAGCTCGACCCCGTAGCCCGAAAAGAGGTCGACCTTGCCCGTGACCGTGTTTCCGGTTTCGGTTTTCGATTCAGTCTTATTCTTGTCGCCGCCGCCGCAGCCGGCAGAGGCGAGAAACGCCGCCAGCGCCAGAAGGCAGAGGATGTATTTGTCAAACCGCAACTTGTTCATAAATTCGCTCCGAGACGGTTTCTGCGGCGCAACCGCGCCGGCCGCTATTTGCTCTTAATTATATTGTATCACTTTTATCCAGAGAGCAAAAGAACGGGCGTTCGGGAGCGGAGGGGGATGCGACAGCAAGAGCGGGCGGGTCGCCAGCTCTCTTATGGATTTGTCTATGACAAGCCGGCGCCGGGGCGGCGCGCCTATGGCGCTACGAGCGGCGTTTTATTCAGAGGGAGCTTTCGGCTTTTCTTTTTATCGCGAGCATCAGGCTTTCGAGGTTCTTTTTCATTATGCCGACAAATATGTCGTGCACCCTGCGGCTCACGAGCGGATGGCTCACCCGGAAATCCATCAGCATATTCATTTCCGTGCCGTCTCCGCACGGCGTGAACTTCCATGTCCCGTCCAGCTTCTTAACTATTCCTTTGTAATCCGGGCTTAGGCGTATGTCGCACTTGTGGTTCGCGTCGTCCCACGAGGCCTCTTTTATCCATGCCATCTTGCCGAATCTGCCCGGAATCGGCACGTCGAGTATCCATTCGGCTTTCGACCGCTTGCGGTCTTCAGTCTCTTCGAGAACCATTATTTTCTTTATGTTGGGCATGGCGTCGACAAAATCGTACGCCGTTTGCGCAAGCGCGAACAGATTGTCGAGCGGCGCCCGCGATCTTACCCGCACGTTGATGTTTTCCATGAATCCCTCCTGAAATGTTAGCTGTTCGACCCGAGAAGATTCTCCATCTGTCGCCGGCATTTCAGCCCGAGCGCGATCAGGTCCCGGATTGTCGACGCCTTGTCGTTTCCGGTCACGGCGCACAACTCCTCGATCTCGCTCAACTGGCTGTCGGACATCCACATGTTGATCTTCCGGCCGGCCTGCGTCTTTTTCTTTCCGGACAACGGCAGCCAGTCGTGTCCTTTGCCGTCTTTGCACTTGTCGCTCCACCTTTTCTTCGGTTTCCGGACGTTCAGCTTTCCGCACGCCGAGCACCGGAAATGCTGGAATTCCATGAACCCGAGCGCCTCTTCCATCGAATCCGCCCACGGCGTGCGCGGCGCGTTGTGAAAGTCTTCCGGCGCCCCAAGCCATGCGCAAAAACGAGGCGTCCCGCCCTTGGTTTTCTCAAAAGCGCTTATTCCGGTTTCTTCATCCCGATAGTATTTCCCGAGTTCCGGGTCTTCCGATACAAACTGCATAATGTCCTCCTAAAGACACCTATTCGACATCCATGATACGCCTATTGCGCGACATTGTCAAGGCGCGGGCGCAAAATATTCTTATGTTAACGGCGGATTCGGTGTTATTGACTACTGATTTCGGCGCCGACGACATGGAAGGCTGCGCCGGGCTGTAGAACGCCTTTTCTGCTGATGAGAGGCCGCGCGTATGCCGCAGAGTCGATTTTCCCCACAACCATTCCGTCGACAGTGACGCTAAACGGCAGGGAGGGCGTTGCCGGCTGAGCCGCCGGTTCGGCTTTTACAGGCGTCTCCGGGGGGTCTTTTTGCGGAATTGGCTCTGTGAGCAGCTTAATGTTGACTTTTTGGGAGCCGAAGTTTTCGATATCGATCGCGATCGTGTTGTCTTTTCTGCGTGTAAGACTGAGAGCGATCGGGTAGGGGCCGACATAGAGGTTCTTGAATTTGATCCAATCGACGCCCGGCGGCAGATGCGGCTGAAGCGTCACAGTGTCCGCCCCGCGTTCGTATTTCGCTCCGGTTATGTAGTAAAGAATGGCTTCAGCGTTCACGCCTGACTCCCAAGGCCGGTAAACAGTAGGCGCGGAGCCGTAATTCACCCAATTGTCCTGCGCGTCGTAAGCCTCGGCGAACTCGCCGGTTCGCGAGAGCATCCGGTTCATCATTCCCGAGTATTCGCGGTCTGCCTGCGGTATTGCGCCGACCGATTTGAGGTTGTAAAGCAGCATGCCGGGCGCGAGGCCGGTGTAGAGTCCGGTGCGGGAGGAACTGCGGACGGTTCCCTCGGGGGTTATGAGTTTTTTAGCTGAATTGATGGCGTTATTTCGGAGATTTGCGTCGCCGGGAAGCGCGTATTCAACCCAGATGGGGTCGAAATTAATGTCTGCGAACGGGGCCATGGCGGGCGCGAGAGTGTCTTTCCGTTTTCCGGGGATATAGAGGCCGCGCGAGGCGTCCCAGTAAAGTTCTTCGGTTTTCGACCGAGCGGAGTCCGCGATTCGGGCGAATTTCTCCGAATCTTCAGTCTCGCCGACCGCGGCGGCCATGACGGAAAGCGCGCGAGCGGCGGCGGTGTGAAGAAAACCGCTTTCAGCCGAGAAGAACTCTTTGAGCGGGCGGCCCTCGGTCATGAGGAAGTAAACCTGATAAGTCTCGTCGCCGTTGAAGGGCAGTCGGAAGTCGCCGCCATGATCCTGGCCGGTCAGGTTGCGGCGGATGAAGTCGTAATGCTCGCCGATGAATTTGGCGTCGCCTGTCGCGCGGTAATAGAAATAGTATTGAAGAATGAGGAGGCTGGGATCGTCGCCGCGCTGAGGGGTCATCCTGTTCCAGTCGACTTTTTTGGGCGCGGAATCAAGGTTGACATCGACCTCGTAACGGTTGTTGAAGCCTTTGAGGCGTGTGGCGAGATCGTAAAAGCGCAAGATGCGGCGAACATCGGCGAATTTGCCGGCTGCGAGAAGGAAGCGGACCGGGCCGAAGCTGTCGCGGCACCAGGAACCGGAATATTTGCCCATCGGGGCGACCGCGCCGGTTGTGCCGGCGGTTTGTGTTTTAATCAAGGTAAGAGTATTCTCGAAAAGGCCTGCAAGTCTGGGATCGGAGGCGGAAACATCGATGGCGTCTTTCAGCCAGTTGTTCCAGGAGTCGCGGGTTTTAACAAGAAGAGACTTGATGTTGGCGGATTTGATGTTTGGAGGCGTGAAAGGGACAGATTCCCGCTGAAAGTCAACGTAGAGGACAAAACTTGCCTCCTGCCCTGGGGCAAGGACGCCTATAGGCGCCACTATTCTTCCATCCTTTGCTACACCCCGGTTGTCTAATATGCCCACCGCCATCCGCTTTCCGTTCACTATCTGGACAAGCTTATTTTTTTGAAAAACTTTGGCAAGCTCTTTGACAGCGGCAACGTTGACGGCGAGCGAAAGGTCTCTGATGATCTGCGAGGATTCATTTTTTATGACAACGTTTCGGAAAATCGTTTTGGAGCCCGGCGGAGCGAAGGAAATTGACAGCATGGAAATTACATTGCTTTTTTCCACATTGACTACGATTGGCGCATTACGCACGCGGTACATAAGTGACTGTGCCAATTCAATTTCGGCAGCCGGAACGGACTTGCTATTTGAAGGCACAATTGAAGTCCAAACCGGAAAAAACTGTTCTTCTTCTGACTTTTCGTAAGTTGGGCCAACTATGTTCGTCATCGTGTTTTGAGGAATTTGCAGTCCGACAAAGGCGAAAACGTTCCCGTTTCCAATTCCGAAAGCGCCGTGAGAGGTCTGGCTTGGTTTTCCCTTAGTGAGGTCGAACTGCTGTACGAAAGCGGAGCGTTCTGACAGCCAGGGACAGGCGGCTAAGACAGAAGTTTTGGGATGGGACAAGGCGGGTGATGCGGGCAGCGCCATGCTCACCGATGGGAAGGCAAGGAAAGCCAGGACAAAAGCGGACCAAATGGCGGAAAGGACAGTCAAAAACCTGGTTGGACAGGGTAAAAAAGCAGAAAACGAACAGAAGAAACGCATAGTCGCTCCCCATATACAAGTATAGTTAAATATAGTTGCAGCCTTTTTTGAAATTATTCGCCTTTTTTCAGGCGACGGGAATGTTTTTACACTCATTTATTTTTCCGGCAATGGCATATTTTTGTCGGTCGGGTATAATATTATCATGTAAATTACGTTGTGTCAAAACAGGAGCAGCATAAATGGGAATCATGCCGCGAAAAGTTGAGTCGTTGAACACGAAACCGTTTTTTCACGAGCGCGGGCCGATCGGGTGTCTGTTGATTCACGGATTTACGGGGGCTCCGACGGAGATGGCGCTTCTGGGTGAATTTCTGGCGGAGCGCAACATTACCGCAAGTGGAATTCAGCTTGCGGGTCACGGAACATTGCCGGATGACATGGCGAAAACGACATGGCATGATTGGGCGGCATCGGCGGAGCAGGGGCTTGAGGAGTTGAGAGGCAGATGCAAGGAAGTGTTTGTGGCCGGTTTGTCGATGGGGGGCGCGCTGACGCTTTATCTTGCGGCGCGGCATGAGCTTCCGGGTGCGGTGTCGATGGCGGGGGCGGCGATTGTGAACGACTGGCGGCTGAAGCTGATGCCGCTTGCGAGGCCATTCATCCGATATGTGCCGAAAGGGGCGTCTGTCGACCTTGTCGACCAGTCGGCGATCGGTCATTTTTCGTGTTATGACTATGTTTCTTTAGACAGCGTACAGAGTCTGATCGAGTTTACGGGGGTTGTGCGGGAGGGTTTGCCCAAGGTGAAATGCCCGCTTGTTGTCTTGCACGGTCTTCAGGATAAGACAGTGCCGAAAGTCAGTTCGCAATACATATTCGATAACGTGGGAAGCGGCGAGAAGGAACTTGTGTGGCTTGAGCGGTCGGGTCATGGGATTCCCTGTGACACGGACAAGCAGATAGCGTTCGACAAGACGATAGGCATGATACGCAGGCATACGAAATACGAAAATACGATCAAGTGACTCGGGCTTGAGGGCCAGTTTTGCCTGATTTCAGGTTGATTTGTCAGCTCAATCGGCGAATCCGGGATGAAAATATTTTAGCAGTCGAGTTCTTTTAAGATTTAAAAATAATATTCACCAGAATATATTTATGTTATAATACCAATAAGAAATTTATTTAGACGCGAAAGGGCGAAAACGCCACGCTTATAATTGACGATATTTTAGGCATAACGCGTCTGAGATCGGCATTCGAATGATTCGAATGAAACGAATAATTTCAGCGATACTAATTGCATTTACAGCATTTTGTTTTGCGGGGTCCGCGGCGAAAGCGTCGCTGTACGCTACCGGCAGCATACCGCTTGTCGCGAACGGGTATGAGGCCGACGTGCTTAGCGCCGGGACAACTGCGATATATATATCCATCCCGAGTCTCGGCCAGTTGATGTGGCTTAACAACAACGGGGCGAACTCCGGGACCGTGCCGTTGAACGGGGGCGCGAGCCATCCGTTTGGCGTGGCTGCGTATAACAACGCGGCGAATCCGAAAGTTTTTGTCACCGGGCAGACTGACATGAAGGTGTATGTTTACGAAGTTGCGACCGGGACGGTGCAGACGATTTCGCAGGGCGGCAATCCCTATGGCGTGGCGGTGAACAGTTTGACGGACCGGGTTTTCGTGACAAATTCGTCCTCGAACTATGTTTACGTATATAACGCTGTTACGCTGGGATTGGTAAAGCTCATAACGCATCCGAGTTTTAACAATCTCGCGGGGGTCGTTGTAAACGAAGTGACGAATAAGATATACGTGGCCAGCAAGACCAACGGGTATGTATTCGTAATCGACGGCGCGACAAATGAAGTCATAAAATTAATAAGCGTAATGAATCCCGAGCGGTTAGAGTTAAACGAGGAAAAGAATATAATATATGTTGAGAATCCGAATGGCCAGGTAGTCATCATAGACGGTTTAACCGATGCGCAGGTGGGATTCGTCAACCCCGGCGTGACCATCACCGATGTGGCCTATCATCCCGAAATAAAAAACATCTACGTTTCGACAACCGACAGCAGAGTGAAGGCGTACAACACAACCGATTACACGGAAATCGCGGGATCTCCTTTGGCGATGCCGGAAAACATAACGAGCCTGTTGCCGATGATGTCAGCGCCCGGAGGGCCGTGGGCGACGCTGGCGATAACGAACAACGCGTTGCTGCGGCCGATATTCGACACGGACACATACGCGCCGATATTCGGCGGCCTTACATCGGCGGTGGACGCCGCCAGCGCGATTTCCCCGAGGGTCACGCTGCACTGGGCGCCCGCGGAGGACATTTCAACGCCGGTCACGTACAACATATATTATTCGCTGGTTCCGCCGGGCGCAATTAACTACAGCACGGCTTCGTTCCTGATGAACACCGGCTTGTCCGGAGACGTGACGGTGGCGTCGGCGCCTCTTTTATACGGATCGACATACAAGTTTTCAGTACGCGCGGTTGATTCTAAAGGCAACAGCGACAATAACGAAGTGTTGTCTGCAGCCGTAAAAATAACGGACGGCGAAGCGCCGGTGGGCGGCGTCATTTTGTCGGCGACCAACCCCGGAACGGGCGGCGTGGCCGATATAAGCTGGTCGGCCGCGACCGACAATTCGCCGCCTGTCACTTATGATATTTACATTGCCCTGGCGTCCGGCGCTTTCAACTGGACCTTGCCTTCCATGTCCGTG
>JBAYJY010000012.1:0-50905 GCA_041664945.1 bacterium
GAGGCGGACGGGAAAGTCGCGGAATATCTCGCAAAAACAGGCAGGAGGAAAGCCGTCGCGCACAAAAGCGACCCGGACTGCGAGTACAGGGAAATCATCGAAATTGACATAGAGGGAATGGGGCCGCAGGTAGCGTGCCCGAGCCTGCCGGAGAATGTGAAGCCGGTCGAGGAACTGCGCGGCGTTCGGATAGACCAGTCGTTTGTCGGGTCGTGCACGAACGGATGGCTGCCGGATTTAAGAATGGCGGCGGAGATAATCAAAGGGAGAAAAGTGCATCCGTCGGTGCGAATGATAGTGATTCCGGCGACGCAGAGAATATATATGGAAGCTATGCGCGAGGGGCTGATAGAAATATTCGTCGAGGCAGGCGCGGCGGTGAGCACGCCGACGTGCGGGCCGTGTTTGGGCGGCCACATGGGAATACTCGCCGAGGGCGAGGTTGCTGTGAGCACGACGAACAGAAATTTCATCGGGCGCATGGGGCATGCGAAGAGTCAGGTCTATCTGTCGAATCCGGCGGTGGCGGCCGCGTCCGCGGTGACCGGAACTATTTCGCATCCCGACGATCTGAAATGAGGAACAAATGAGCGAGCGGATATTCAAGGGAAAAGGCTGGAAGTTCGGACACAACATAGACACGGACATAATCATACCGGCGCGGTATTTGAACACTTCGGATCCGGCGATATTGGCGCAGCACTGCATGGAGGGCGAGTTCCCGGACTTCATGAAAGCCGTGGCGCCGGGAGATATCATCGTCGCCGGAGACAACTTCGGGTGCGGCAGTTCGCGCGAGCACGCGCCGGTGTGCATAAAGGCGGCCGGAATTTCCTGCGTGGTGGCGACTTCGTTCGCGCGAATATTTTTTCGCAATGCGATAAACATCGGACTTCCTGTATTCGAAGCGCCCGGCGTTTGGGACGCGACAGAACAGGGAGACGCGCTTGAAATAAATGTAGCCGCCGGAAACATAACCAACGTAACAAAAGGCGCCGTCTATCCGTCGGCGGCGCTGCCGGATTTCATTCAGGAAATTATAGACGCGGGCGGACTCATCCCGTGGGTGCGCGCGAAAATCGCCTGACCGCTTTTTTGCGGCCGGCAATCTAACCCGTATTTAAACCGTTAATAATCCAGTTTTATCGTTTTGTTGCCGTGTTTGCTTGAATATTCCATTTATTTTCTGTTACAATACAGAATCTGAGAAGAGAAATTGTATTTAATTGTTTATTCGGGGCACATAAAAATAATACAAAACATCGAGTGTGGAAAAGTTTAATCCGGAGCGGAACACTTGGACATTCGGCAGATAACAGACGTCAGACAGATACAGACGATAAGTCCGCAGTTCATACTTTCGCAACGGCTTTTGCAATTAACGTCGATGGAGCTTGTGCAGGAGATAGAAGCAGAGCTTTCTGAGAATCCGGCGTTGGAGATGGTGGAGGTCGTGACGTGTCCGTTTTGCCATCGTCCGATGGAAGGAAGCCGGTGTCCGGATTGCGGACAGAAGCCGAGCGCGGAAGAAGACAGTCTCGACCTGTTCATCCGGCAGCGTTCGCAGGATTACGAGACGGACAAGAATGAGTATGAGGATGCGGAGGGCGAGTGGGAAGATGATCCGGCGAGGAACCAGTTCTCGCAGCACGTCGGATCGTTCCATGATTATCTGATGAGCGGATTTTTGTCCTCGCAATATCCGGCCGGGCTGCGCGAGCTGGGAGAATATCTTGTTTATTCAGTGAACGAAGACGGTTTTTTGAAATTTGATTCGGAAGAAGTGAGGGTTAAGTTTGAAGCGAGCGAGGAAGAAGTAAAGCTGATAGTGGAAGTCATACAGGCGCTGGAGCCGATAGGGGTGGGGGCTGAGAATCCGAGGGAAGCGCTGATGATACAGTTGAAAGCGCTTGCGGAGGAAGGCAAGGGGAACGCGCTTGCGGAGAAACTGATAGCGGAGCATTTCGAGGACCTCGGCAAGGGCCGCCACGAAAAGATCGCCGAGGAATTGGGGATCCCGATAGTGCGGGTCAGCGAGACGCAGGAATATATAAAGCGGAATCTGAATCCGTATCCGGCGCGGGCGTATTCGGGCCGCACGCCCGAGCTTGTGGCGATGCCGAGGCCGGCGATAGCGGTCAAGTATGACGGGCAGCGGCTGACGTACGAAGTCTTGGAACTGTCCGATTTTCAGTTGAGGATCAGCAAGTCGTACATGGATATGTACGAGAGGTATCAGGCCGGCGGCGGCGGAGTCAGCCGCGACGAGGTGTCGCACATCCGCGATTATTTCAGGCGCGCGAAGTTTTTTCTGGACAGCATAGGGCAGAGGAAAGAGACGCTCGACAAGATAGCGAAGGCGCTGTGCGAGGAGCAGAGCGATTTTTTGATACACGGGCTGCCGCACTTCAACGCGGGCCTTACGCAGGGCCGGCTCGCGGAGAAAACCGGGTTGCACGAGTCGACGGTGTCGAGGGCGATGTCCGGCAAGTTCGTGCTCGTGCCCGGCGGCGAGATACTGAGTTTCGATTTCTTTTTCGACTCGTCGGTCCGGCCGAAAGAATACATAAAGAACATGTTGGCGAATGAGGACGGCAAGAACCCGATATCCGATGGAGATTTGGCGAAACTGCTTTCCGCGAAGGGAATAGACATAGCCCGCAGGACGGTGGCTAAATATAGGGAAGACATGGGAATCCCATCTTCATACGAACGCAAGAGGAGCAAAAAAACAAATGGCGATTGATCCGAGGGCGGTCAAATTTCATACATTGGGAAACAAGCTCGTTGAGGAGCAGAAGTTCAACGAGGCGATCGTCAACTACGAGAAGGCGATCGAACTGGCTCCCGATTACTCGGCGGCGCACTATCATTTGGCCGAAGCGCTTGAGTATAAGAAGCTGGACGACCAGTCCGCGGAGCGCTATGCGAAGGCGATCGAGCTGAACCCGTCATACGCGACGATGCATATCGATTCCGGGCTGGACACGCTTCTGAGCGGGCCGCTCGGCAAGGCGGTCGCGGACTATAAGAAGGCGAAGGGCTTGGCGGGAAACAAGCCGGGCGGCGGAGTGACAGTCGCCGCGCCGAAGGAAGGCTCGCCGGTGGCGATGGCGACGCAGCCCGCTGTAAGGAAAGAGAAGGCGCGCGGCCAGAAAGGCCTCAAGCCGCTCAAGACGCATCTCCGGCCGTCGGACGAACATATCTCGACGGAAGTGTGGGGCGTGGATTCGGTTATAGCAGAGGTTCTCGGCGCGAAGGACATCCCGGTCGCCGAAGGAAACGTGACATTTAAAATTCTCAACGCGCCGGAACTGGAAGACGCATATTTAGCCGCAGACCGGACGCAAGCCGCCGAGGGGCATGGGCCGAAATCGCTCACGATCGCAACCGACGGCGACGGCCGGGCGACTGTATATTTCAGGCGCTCGAAGCGAGCGGGACTTAACCGGCTCGAGGTCCGGCCCGAGGGCGGCCATGCTGTTTTTCTCGAAGACAACACTCACTCCGGCGATGTGCGCAATGTTGACATTCAGCCCGCTCAAAAAAATTTCACAACCGGCCAGCAGGTGAATTTTATTTTCACCGCCTTCGACGAGCATGGAAACGTAATTCCGGATCTCGATCTGGCGTTCGTCCTTTTCGGAAAGAAAAGGCAGGAATGGGAAATCATAGACAACATCGGCGGGAAAACGGATCAGGACGGGCGCTTCGAGCGCGTGTTCACAATGCCGACGATCGGCAACATACCATGCCGAATGGAAGTCAAACACAAAAAAACCGAGTTCAAGGCGGAAAGGCCGTTCAAGGTGATTCCCGGCTCCGCGCACTCGATGCTGTTTATCCCGGCGAAGAGCGTATTCAGGCCGGGAGATAAGTTCACGTTGAAAATGAGATTGATGGATGACTTTGACAACGGAATCGAAGGGCTTCCCGCGCGCATTGCGTTGAAAGAAGCGAGCGGCGGCGAATGGCAGATGGGCGCTCAATCGTCTGAAGTGACCGGCGAGGACGGAAGCATCTCGGTTGAAATAACCGCTCCCGGCGAAACGTCAGCGCGCGCGGTTTTCACCGTAGAAACCGAAGCGCTCGCTCAGGAATCGAAGCTTGAAGCGCGTTTCGAGACGAAACATGACTCTGAAGTCGTGAGCCCGGTCGCATCGGCGGGCTTTGCGAACGATCTCGACCTGGATATGGAAATGCCGGCGCCTCCGGCGTCCGGCCCAAGCCCGGCGGACGCTCTGTTCGGAATTGAACTCGGCGCCGGAGACATTTCCGGATTGCCCGACATAAGCGCGGCGCCCGCGCCGGCAGGAGGCTTTGGAGAAGTGAAACCGGCGCAAGAAGGATTCGGCGATGGAATGCCCGGAGGCATGGCAGGTCTTGAAAGCCTCGATCTCGGCATCGGTTCCGCGCCGGCGTTCGGGGAGTCTCCGGTCGCAGCTCCTGCGGCGGCAATTGAAAAACCCGGCGAATTCGGCAGTTCGTTCGACCAGCTCGGCTCCATGCTGGACGCCGATTCCGGCGTTCCGCCCGCTCCGGAATTCGCTGTTCCGGAGAACCCGGCGCCGATTGTTCCGGCTATTAAGCTCTCTGCTGATGATTTGCCATATGAAACCGAGGCTGGGAATGCCGAACTTGTGTTGGACGAGCCGGTATTAGACGAGCCGATTATAGCGGCGCGGCCCGATAAAACGAAGTTTCTGACGATACACGTCGAGTCTGAAGCGATCACTTGCAGGGCGGGCGAAGCGATCCCGCTGAAAGCGCGCGTGACGGGCGAAGACGGCCGCCCCGTGTCCGCCGGCGTTTCCGTGACGTTTATCATTGAAGACATTCCGGGAATGGCGAGCGACTCGCATTTTATAGTTCCGGCCGGGACGCAAGGGATAAAAACATATGAAGCCGACCCGGATTTGTCCGGGGAAGTTGTTTCGACGATACAGGCGTCAGCGCGCTGCGGAAAATTCAACGTAATGATCGCGGCGTTGGACGCGCGCGGCCGGGTCGCCGTAAGCGTGGCTCCGGGAATTCCTTCGTCGATTGAGCTGTCAGCGCCGGAAGAAGTGATGCCCGGCCAGACAGTGGAGATCGCCGCGAAGGCGTTTGACAAGTTCGGAAACCCGGTGCCCGGCGAGTTCATGACGATTATGCCTGAAAACTATACCGGACAACTGGGCGAGATTTTGGGCTCCGCCACTCAGACGGATATGAACGGAGAAGCGAAAATACAATACAGGGCTTCAGCGAATCCCGGAGACACGGCGACTTTCACGGCGCAGAATCCGAACGTCAGTTCGTTCGGAGTTAAGAAGGCGACGGTAAAGGTCAAGGCCGGTTCCGCGCCTGCGATTCCCGAGGCGGCGCCGTATGCGCCGCCCGAAGTGGCGTATGCGCAACCACCCGCCGCCGAATTCGCGGCGCCGGCGCCGCCTCCCGATATCGTAGATGCCGGCGCAGCCGCGGCATCCGCCGCGGAACAGGAGGAGGAAGTTGACGAGTATCTGAAGTCCATAGCCGAGGCTGATCCGTATGCGCCGCCGAAGTTCGACGTTAAACGAGGGAAAAAGCCAGTGATGGAGATCACCGCGCTACTGCCGAAAATACTCAAATATACCGGCATCCTGGCCGTTCTTATTTTAGTGGCGTTCGGCGGCCTCGCTTCCTATAAATTTTTCTTCTACCAGTATTACTTCACTAAAGGGCTGAAAAATTACACGTCTGACAATCTCGGCGACGCGCTCGTGTTTTTCGAGAAGGCCAACAAGATCAACGCCAATATACCCGACCCGTTGCAGTACGAGGCTGAAATTTATATCAAGCAAGCTCAAAAGGCCCGGGAATTTCATAACGAAAAGCAGGCGGAGCAGGAATATAATCTTGCGCTTAGCGTGCTGGACAAGGAACTGCAGTTGAACCCCAACAACATAGACGCGCTGTATTACATGGGGCAGGCGTATGAAGGCAAGAAGTCATACTGCAACGCCATTTCGCAGTTTCAGAGGATTCTGCAGATAGATCCGACATATGAAAGCGCGCAAACGAAGATTAAGCTGCTCTCAGGCTCTTGCAGGCGATAGAAAAGGAAATAAGAGGAAAACATGGCGAATAAAAGCACGGGAATCGGAATCGGAATCGGAATCGCGGCGGCCGGACTATTGGGATATGCGGTATCGAGACTGATTACAGATGCGAGAAAAAAGAGCGCGTCCGCGGCGCCCGCCGGGATAAAGGCGAAGGCGGAACCAGATACGAGGCCTAAAGATATAGCGTGTCCGTCATGCGGCGCGCCGGTGAGGGAGTACGAATTCTTTTGTCCGGCATGCAGGGGCCCGATGGAACAAAAGACGGATGGCGGAACGGACGCCGGCGCGCGGAATAATTCCGGCGAAGAAAAACAATGAAGATACTTGTTGTAGATGACAGTCCGGTAATGCGAACCTCTCTCGAGGACGTGCTTGTGACGGCCGGTTACAGCGTGACCACCGCGTCGAACGGCATCGAGGCGATGGAAACGATCCACAAGAGCGCGTTCGACCTGATTTTTCTGGACATAGACATGCCCAATCTGAGCGGCCTGCAGGTTTGCCGCATGATCCGAAACGACCCGAATTTCGCGGAGCTGCCGATCGTGATGCTTACCGCGCGGGACCAAAAACAGGATCAGTACTGGGGCATGGAGACCGGCGCGACGGCCTATCTGACAAAGCCGTTCGATCCGGACAATCTGATAGAAACCCTGAAGACGGTTCTCGCCGAGTCGAAGCAGAAGAAGGCGAAGCCGAAGCCGCTTATCCTGCCGCGCTTCGCCGCGGAGGAAAACGAGGATGTGATTTTCAACGCCGGCGAGCTTCAGGAAACGCAGCTCTTCAAGATGACGCTTGTCAACAAGATTCACCAGATCGCCAACAGCCAGCAGGATCTCCAGAACACATGCCACGCCATCGCGGACCTTTACTCGTCCGTGATCGATTTCGATATAGCGATTTTCCTTCTGCTCGATGAAGAGCGCGTCAAGATGTTCGTGCATGTCTTCCGGCCGATCAACCGCGAATTTTTCATGGCGGTGAGGAAGCGGGTGATGGACGAGTTCAAGGAAAAGACGGCGCTCAAGGACCTGATCAGGGAAAACGCGGAAGTGGAACTGCACGATCCAAACCACAACATACTGAAGGAAACAAGGGAAATGAAGCTGCGAGGGTTCGAGTCGGTGGTGCTCGAATCGCAGGGCGACAAGTTCGGGATGTTCTCGATAGCGAGAAGCGAAAAGGGCGCGTTCACGCCCGATGAGATCGAAACGAGCCGCCTCGTAACGGGGCAGTCGGCGATAGTCGTCAACAACATAAGGATGTACGAAAAGATAAAGAGATATGCGATAGCCGACGGGCTGACGGGGCTGTACAACCACAGATATTTTCAGGAACAGCTTGAAAAGGAATACAGCCGCGCGAGGCGGTTCAACCTGTCGCTCTCGCTGATCATGGCCGACATCGACCATTTCAAGGAATTGAACGACACGCACGGACACCAGCAGGGCGACATGATCCTGAAGGGGATCTCGACGATACTGAGGCGGAGCGTGCGCGACATAGACCTGATCGCGCGCTACGGGGGCGAGGAATTCGTGGTGATCCTGCCTGAGACGCCGAAGAAGAACGCGGCGATCGTAGCGGAGCGGATCCGCGAATCATTCGAGGAGCAGGAGTACGAGTACGAAGGCGGCATAATCAAAGCGACGGCCAGTTTCGGGGTGTCGGGCCATCCGGACGACGACATCAACACGCAACTTGACATGATAGCGAAGGCGGACGAAGCGATGTATCAGGCGAAAAGGGAAGGCCGGAACAAAGTGGCGCTCTATACCCCGGAAGGGAGAGTTTACAAATGAAGGACGCGACGATCCTTGTAGTGGACGACAGCGCCGTCGTGGTGGCGGCTGTGCGCGAGGCGCTGCTGTCGGACGGCTACACGGTTTATACCGCCGGCGACGGGATCGAGGCGCTGGATGTTGTTAAGCAGCAACAGATCGACCTCATCCTGCTCGATATAGACATGCCGCGCATGAACGGCTACCAACTCTGCAAGCTGCTGAAAAAGGATCCCGGCTTCAAGCAGATTCCGATCATAATGCTCACCGCGAAAAGCGCGGAGACGGACCGGATCTGGGGACTCAAGGCCGGTTCGGACGAATATCTCACCAAACCGTTCAACTACGCGAAAATCAAGGAAGCGATCAAACGGTTCATATAATGGCGCAAATTACGGATCAGCAATTAGTCAGGTTTCGCGACCTGATCTTCAACAACTGCGGCCTCTGGTTCGGGGACACGAAGCTTCCGATACTCGGGAACCGCATACTCACGCGCCTGAAGGAATCCGGAATCGCGGACGCGGAGCGCTACTACCGCGCGATTTCCTCCGACGACGACCGCGCCGAGCTCTCGAAGCTCATCAACATGATCACCACCAACGAGACCTATTTCTGGCGCTCGGAATCGCAGATGGACAGTTTCCGCGACATCATTCTGCCGCGGCTCGCCGAGAAAAAGATCGCCGAAAACAACCGGAAGCTCCGGATATGGAGCGCCGGCTGCTCGACCGGCGAGGAGCCTTACACGCTCGCTATGTGCATACTCGAGGCGATCGCCTTCCGCTCGATCTGGCAGGTGGAAATTTACGCCACCGACATTTCGACCGAGGTTTTGAACAAGGCTGTCGAGGGCTGCTACTCGAAGCGCGCGGTTGAAAAGCTGCCGCCGGAGTATCTTCTCAAATACTTCACCGAGCGCAACGGCCAGTATTTGATCAGCAACACGGTGAAGAAGATGGTCGATTTCGATTACGCGAACCTTGCAGACACTTACTACGAGTCGGACTTCGACGTAATCTTCTGCCGCAACGTTTTGATTTATTTCAGGGACGAATCGAAAAAGGAAATACTCGGCAGGTTCCACAGCTCCCTGTTGCCTAACGGCTATTTATTTCTCGGGCCGACGGAGATGATCCGCGGCCTCGTGGACGGCTTCAAGATGCTTACGCTTAAAGACTGCGTCGCATTTCAAAAACAGCAGAGGTGAGCCCGGATGGCGAAATCGTTCAAAAACGCGAAGACCATCAAGCTTTTCCTTGATGAGTGCAAAGAATACCTCACCACTCTGGATCAGGATCTTGTCGACCTCGAAGGCGGAAATATCGACGAAGAACTTATGAAGCGCATCGCGCGCAATGTCCACACTCTGAAGGGCTCTTCCGCGATGCTCGAATTCATGGATATCAGCGAGATTTCGCACGCGGTAGAAGATGTCATGGAGAAACTTAAAAAGAAGTTTCCCGATGTAGACAAGGATCTCGTCGACGAGATATTTGAAAAAGTGGATCAGATAAAAGAAATAATACTTGCGATAGAGGGCGGCAGGCACGATGACGGAGGCACCGCGCCGCCGGCGCCGAGGCCCCAGCCGCCTGAACCGCCGCCGCCGCCGAAACCCGAGCCGCCGAAACCGCAGCCCGAGCCGGAAAAGCCCGTTGAAAAACCGGCGCCCGAACCTGAGCCGCCGGCGAGCGCTGTGGATGAAAGCGGCGAGCAGGCGAGTTCCGGCGCCGCTTCGAGGCCGCCGCGGATCGGGCGCACGAATCTTTTCGAGATCGCGCACGACGATGTATTGATGTCTCTCGACCACTGCTTTTCCATCTTCTCGGACGTCGAGGCGAAATTCGTGCTCGCGGATGAAAGCGCCGGCGATAAGGTTTTCTTCGAGAAGCTCTTCGAGTCGGCGTCATATCTGCACCGCTCGCTGATGTGCATGGGCGAGCCGGAAGTGAACGAGATACTTTCGAACATGATGTTCCTCAAGGAGGCGTTCTCGAAAGGACTGATCGCGCCCGGGATGGACTTGCTTGAGGCTGTTTTCCAGGGGATTCTGCACGTCAAGGCCATAATTGAAACTTACAAGAGCGGCGGCGCGCGCCCGGACCTGAAGCCGTTTCTTAAAAGCATAAAAAAATTGATCGCGCGGCTGGCGGAGGAGAAGGATTTCGTTGACGCCGAGGTGGGCGGCGAGATTTTCGACCGTCTAAATATTGAGAAAAAAATTGCGGGCTATTTCACGCCGTTCGAGAAGCAGGCTATCTCGAAATCGCTTGTCGACGCTAAAAATATTTTTGACATAAAGATGAGGTTCAAGCCGACCGACCTCGGCGACCTGATAAGCGTCTCCGAGTTTTTCAAGCCTCTGGCGGACGAAGGCGCGTTTCTCGCGGCGCTGATTATTGGGTACGGATCGGATGAATTTTTCGCCGGCTATGGTTTCAGACTGTTTTTCGCGACGCAGCTTGCGCTCGCTGATTTCGAAAGGAAGTTCTCATTTCTGAAAAAATCCGGCTCGTTCGAGATGAATGAGGTCGCGCTGTCGCGAGAGGCGACGCGCCATGCGCCGGCGATCGCGCAGGAAGCGCCGGCAGCCGCTCCGGAACCCGCGGAATCGAACGGCGAAGCGCCGGCCGCGCCCGCAGCCGCCGCGCCGGCGGCGAAACCGCGCCCGCAGCAGAAACAGCAGGCGCAGTCCGCCGGCTCTCAACCCGGCGCAACTGTCCGCGTCGACACGAGCAAGCTTGACGTGCTCGTCAATCTCATCGCCGAACTCGTCATCAATCACAATAAAATGGAGCAGGAAGTCAAGGGCATGAAACAGGCCCTTAACACATACACTGACATATTCGATGCCCTGAAATTCGGGAAAAAGACGGCCGGTTTTTACGAGCGCGACTTTTCTCCGGAGGAGTTGCTGCAGCAGTTCCGCGCGTTTTCGGCCGACGGCGTCGGGCTGGGCGACCAGCAGCTTGAAACCGGGAGTTTCGGGCAGATGAAAGAGATGCGCGTCGTGCGCGAGAACATTCTGCAGCTTTTCGATATGGAGCTCGAGAAGGAGCGGCTGCTGGACGAGATGGTGACGCGGCTTGGCGGCATGAAGGGCGAGCTGGACGGGCTCTATCAGGAGTTCCAGAACGACAGTTTGAATATCGGCCGCGTGATTGAGGAACTGCAGGACGAGACGATGAAGTTGCGAATGCTGCCGATATCGGGCGTGCTGAGCAAGTTCCCGCGCCGAGTCCGCGACATAGCGAAGAAGCTCGGGAAAAAGATAGAGTTTCTGATTGAAGGCGAGGAAACCGAGCTCGACAAGACGCTCATTGAGGAACTGGAAGATCCGCTGCTGCACATAATCCGCAACGCGGTGGACCACGGGATAGAAACGACGGATGTTCGGGTAAAATCCGGGAAGAAGGACACCGGCCTAATCCACATCATGGCCTATCACGAGGGGAACTCGGTTGTTATCGAAGTGGTTGACGACGGAAAGGGAATCGATCCTGAAGTTCTGCGCAGGAAGTGCGTGGAGAAAAGGCTGATTTCGGCTGACGAAGCCTTGCAGATGGATGACAAAGAGGCGCTCAAGCTGATATTCATTCCTGGTTTCAGCACGGCGAAGGAGGTCTCCGACCTTTCGGGACGCGGCGTGGGAATGGATGTGGTTAAGAACAGCATAAGCAAGCTCAAAGGCATAGTCGACGTGCGTTCGGAGGTCGGCAAGGGAACAACGATGAGGCTGAAGCTGCCGCTGACGCTGGCGATCATTCAGGCGATGATTGTCAAATGCTCCGGGCGGAAATTCGTCATTCCCATGGATCCGATAGAATCGACCGAGCAGCTTCGCGCTTACGATGTCTCAAGCGTGGAAGGCCGCGAGGTGTTCAAATTCCACGATCACATAATTCCGCTGATCCACTTGAGGGATGTGTTCGAGCTCGATGGGGAAAAAGATTCGCAGAGCGTTTTTCCGGTGGTTGTGGTCGGGCTTGCGGAGAAGCAAATCGGCATAGCGGTGGATGAAGTCATAGAAAAGCAGCAGGTGGTGATAAAGACGCTCGGGGATTTTCTCGGGGACGTGAAGCATTTGTCGGGCGCGACGATTTTCGGGGACGGCTCGATGGCGCTGATTCTCGACGTAGCCGGGGTTATCGCGTCCGTGCCGTATATTTCGAAAAGGATAGAGCGCAAAGCGGGCGAGGAGGAGCGGGCCGGGCGCAAGCAGATTCTGCTGGTGGATGACTCGCTTTCCGGGCGGATCGCGCAGCGGGAGATGCTTGAGCGGATGGGCTACATCGTCGAGGTGGCGTCATCCGGCATGCAGGCGCTGACGCGCCTCGGGGAACGCAAGTTCGACATGATAGTGACCGACATAAACATGCCGCGCATGGACGGTTACGAGTTCACGCAGAAGGTCCGCTCCATGCCGAGCATGAGGCGCATTCCGATTATAATGGTGACCTCGGACGTGAAGAACGCGGACCGGGTGAGGGCGTTCGAGATGGGCATCGACGATTTTCTCGCGAAGCCGTTTTCCGAGGACGACCTGCGGGCGGCGATTGAAAAACACATGCGAGTATACTGAACCGTTTAAAACGGGGGCTTCAAAATTATGAGCGAAAATTTTAACAATCTGAGGGCCGACAACGAGGACCAGCTCGATGAGAATTTCGATCTTAAGAGCATTCTCTGGTTCACGCTCGGCTGCGAGGAATATGCGATAAAAGTCGACCACGTGCAGACCGTGCTGAACGAAATGTCGCTGACGCCGGTTCCGAACACGCCGCGTTTCGTGCTGGGAGTGATCAACCTGCGAGGCGTGATCATCCCTATCGTCGACCTGAAGGAAATGTTTCAGATGCCGAGGGACGAAGCGAACGGCGAGATGATGGCGGTTGTGCTCGAAGTGGAGAACATGCGCGTCGGCATTGCGGTGGATAAGGTTAAGGAAGTTCTGGATATTGATTTTTCGCAACTTCAGCCGCCGCCGCCTTCTCTTTCGGGGCTCGGCGCGGAATACGTCAAGGGCATCCATCGGATGGGGACAAAAATCCTGATTGTCATTGAACTCGGGAAAGTGATAAACATAGCCAAGGAAATGATAAGCAAATATTCGTAAATAAAATGTGGAGGGTGTTTTTATGAATAGAAAACAGAGTCTCAGGCACATGCTGTTCAGATGGTTCGGATTAATGATCGCGGCGCTTGTCGTCATCGTGCTCGTCGGCTTCGTGGGCACGATGTGGACTTATAACAACGTCACGCAGCAGCTCGCGAAGAGCCTCGTGTCGAGCGACACGAAGGACGCAATACGCGCGCTCGACAAGCTGACGAACTATCAGGGGCCGATGATCCTGTCGCTGGACAAAAGCTTCTCGAATTACGTCAGCGCCGACGAGAACGCGCAGCCGAATTTCAAAAAGGCTCTCAAGGAGATGGGGACGGCCGTCGATAAACTCGGCGTCAGCCTGAAAAGTCCGGTCGACAAGAAGATCTCCGGCGAACTGAAGAATATATTCGGCCAATATCACAGGAACAGCCTGGAGATACTTAAGCTGGCCGACGAGGGCAGCTACACCGAGGCTTCGTCTAAGTACGAAAGCAGCGGGATGCCGAAAAATCTTGAGGAAATGGGAAAAGCTCTCGACAATATCGGAAAAAACAACAGCGTGAATCGCGAAGACTTGAAGCGCAAACAGGAAATCGCGATGCCTGTTATGAAGGGAATAATGGTGTTCGTGTTGCTTCTGGTGATAGGCATCAGCCTGGTGACTATCCCCACGGTGACGAAAAACATCACGACGCCGCTTTATATGTGCGTCCGGTTCATCGAAGCGTTGTCGGAAGGGGATTTGACCGGCAAGCTGAATTTCAAGCCTAACCGGATAATCGGACCGGACAGCGAGATCGGCCACATGTGCAGCAGCCTCGTGAACATGTCGGAGAAACTGCACGGGATGCTCGAACGCGTGAATTCGTCGACGACGAGCGTGAACAGAAGTTCGAACGAAATCTCATCGGGCGCCCAGTCCATTCTGCAGGGCACGCAGGTGCAGTCCGACTCGATTACGGACGTTTCGAACAACGTCCAGCAGCTCACGTCCGCGATCGACACAATCGCTGAGAACGCGAAAGTTATGAACTCTTCCGCGCAGACGACAGCGAAGTCCGTGGATAAAATGATTGAATCGATTTACAGGATCGACGAATCGGTCGCCGATCTTACGAGCCAGGTGTCGAACACGACAGCTGTCATAGCGGAGATGTCGGCTTCCACCGCGCAGGTGCACAACAGCGCGCGGGTGATGGCGGAGGCCGTTCAGGAAACGTCGTCGACAATCGAGGAAATGCTTGCGTCCATCGAGGAAGTGTCGCTCAACGCGAAAGAGATGGACAAGTCGGTGAACGAGGCGTCGGGCACGGTGGACGAGATGCTGTCGTCGATCGTCGAGATGTCGGGCAGCATCGGAGCTATGAACGACTCGCTGAAGGGCGCGTTCGAAGAGATCGACGTGCTGATTTCGTCGGTGTCGGATGTTGCGCACGACGCGAAGGCGGCGTTCAACGCGTCGGAGGAAACGTCTAAAGTCGCGAAATCGGGCGGCAAGTCGATTCAGCAGAGTATCGAGGGCATGAAGGGAATCAAGGCGACAGTCAGCGACACGGCTCGCAAGATACGCGAGCTGGGCGACAGTTCGGCGCAGATCGGCGACATCATCAACGTCATACGCGAGATAGCGGACCAGACTAATCTGCTCGCGCTGAACGCAGCCATCGAGGCCGCCCGCGCCGGCGAGGAGGGCCGCGGCTTCAACGTCGTCGCCGCTTCAATCAAGAAGCTCGCCGAACGCTCGACAGAGGCTACGAAGGAAATCGAGCGCCTTATCCGCAACATACAAAAGGAAACGGAAAAAGCCGTCTCTGCTATGGACGAAGGCGTAAAGGAAGTGGAAAAGGGAACGCATCTCGCCGATCAGGCGGGCACGTCGCTCGCGGAGATTGTCGCCAGCGTCGACCGCACAAGCCATTTCATGCAGCAGATTTCGATAGCCACGGAGAAGCAGACGCAGAGCAGCGACACGGTTAAGCGCACGATGACAGAACTCGGCGGGATCGCCGACAGCGTAACCATGGTCACGAAGGCGCAGCAGGAAGGCACCAACCGGGTGAAGAACGCGTTTGGCCAGCTAAGCCAGATAGCGCAGCAGGTGAAGAATTCGACCGTCGAGCAGAGCAAGGCGGGCAACCAGATATCGCACGCGATTGAAACGCTCAACGGTATTTCAACGCAACTCACATCGGCCACGAGCGAGCAGGACAAGGGCAGCAGCCAGATGGAACTGGCGATGGAGAACATCAATGTTCGCGCGCATGAGATACAGGACGCGACGAGCAAGCAGAAGGGCGAGGGCGACCGGATCAAGGCGCAGATCGAGAAGATGAAGGATCTGACGCAGGAGGTAACCGACGCCACGCTGCTGCAGTCGCAGGCCAGCCACAAGATCGTCGAGAAGATGACGAGCGTGGGCAAGATCGCCGAGGAAACGACGCAGAAGTCCAATCTGGTGAACAAGGGCGCGTCCTATCTCGGCGAAGCCGTCTCGAACCTCGAGCAGATTATTTCGCAGTTCAATCTTGAATCGCGCAACGGCGCGGCGGCGGTCGCGTCGTCCAAGGGTTTGTCCCTCGTCGAAGAAGGAAAATAACTGGTTGCTCGGCGGGGCGCCTGCCGATATGTTTCTTGTAGCGGCCGCTCTTTTAATCCGTTTCGCCGTTCTGTCGGCGAATAAGGCTGGATGCAGGCAAGCGCGCCGCGTTCTGACAGCGCGTTTTGCAGATTGATTTTTCCGGAAGACTGTAAACCATGGCCGATAAATCCGTAAAAATTCTTCTTGTTTCATCGGACGCAGCCGTGTTCCGTTTTTTCAGCTTGCTTTTAAGAGACACCAGGTATTTTTTGATCAAACCCGCGGAAGGTTTGAGCGCGCTCGATGAAATCAAGAGGTCGGATCCGGCGATGGTGTTTCTGGACATAGACCAATTGGCCGGCGCGAGGCTCATGGATTTGTGCATGATACTCGCGGAAAGCCCGCGTCCGGCGCTGCTTGTTTCCCGGGACGCTGAGAGAACCCGCCGGATAGCTGTCAAAGGCATGGGGATCGGCGCCGTGGATCTGCTCACGATCCCTGAGGGCGCGCCGTCGATCACGCCTGATCGCAGGGAGCGGCTCATGGGGATTATAAACACAAGCGCCGCGTTGCGCGTCTCGCCGATTTCATACGAGGACGCCCTGGCGCTTGTCGACGGCATTTCGAAAGAAGCGCATGTCTACGATACGCATCAAATGCCGGGGAAGATCGAAGCTGTCGGGATCGCCATCTCGACAGGCGGCCCGAACGCGCTCAGCCATCTTATTCCCGCGCTGCCCGCGGATTTCCCGGCGCCCGTGCTGGTCGTCCAGCATATCATTCCCGGTTTCATCGACGGCATAATCAAGCGTCTCGACCATATTTGCGAGGTTCGCGTGAAGCTGGCCGAGCAAGACGAGCCCCTCGAATCGGCGACTGTTTATTTTGCGCCCGACAAATTGCATCTGAAGGTCGGCGTCGTGGCCGGACGCCTCTGTTCGCGTCTCAGCGCCGAGCCGGCCGATCTTTTGTTCTGCCCCTCAGCCGATGTTCTTTTCAGCAGCATGGCCGCGGCATGCGGCGAGCGCTGCATGGGCGTCATCATGACCGGAATGGGCCATGACGGCGTCGAGGGAATACGCCAAATTAAAAAAGCCGGCGGCAGGACTGTCGCTCAGGACCGCCAGTCTTCCGTTATCTACGGAATGGCCCGAGTCGCCGTGGACGCGAAACTCATAGACCGCGTTGTGCCGCTTCACAGCCTCGCAGGAGAAGTTTACAAAATGATTTCAGAGGGGAAACAGAATCACTCGGAGAAAGAAATCTTCTCTTCCTGAAAACTCAATCCTTCCCGGACGTTCATGCTTTTTATCACGTACTTGTATTCGCCCGGCTTGCGGTTCTTTATTGATTTCGCGAACGCGCAGGTTGTTTTTCTGTCGCATATCTGCACGTCCATGAAAACGTTGTTTTCCAGTATTTCCACGAAGTCGACGCCGGAATCGTCTTTGGCGACGATGTTGAGCGTGAAGTCGTTGTATGCGTTTTGTTTCACTTTTGTTTCAATTACAGGCCCTTTGACCGGACCGGCTGAGATTTCCTTCTGTATCGCCGGAGCATTGAGCGGCGATCCCGCGCCGAGCGCCAGAGTTTTAGCTTCAGAATCGTTTTCAGCGATAACGATGGGAGCTGTCTGCGGAAGCATCGGTATCGAGCCGATGATATATACTTTTGTTTCATCGCTGCGCACGTTCAATTTGATTTTTTCTTTTTCTTCGCGGTTTTCGTTGTTTGTCACGCTTACAGTGACGATCGCGCTGGGCAGCTCTTTCACAGACACGGCGCCTGCCATACGGCACTGCTTATCACCGTTGCACGGCAGGAAGTTGATCAGTTTGTCGCCGGAAAAAAGTTCTATCGTTTTTATGCCTTTTTCATTTCCGGCGGTGATTGTGTAGCGCAACGAATTTTTATCACACACAAGCAATAGATTCTGTATCAGGGAGTCGGAACTTTTCAATTGAACTGTTCCGAGCGCCGCGCTTTCATCGGCGGCGGCGCGCAAACATTGTGTTAATAAGAGTATTGCAAAAAATACGGCCAACCGGCCCTTCTTTTTCATAGAGTCAAATTATAATATGGTTTTTTATTAAAAGTCAAAGTAAATCGGCATTCAAAATTTGTTATTTTTAATAACTATTGACTATGGATATGAGTTTGATCCGCGTTTTTTTGAGAGGCCGCCGCCAAGGACTCAGGCGGCGGCGGATGAAGACGGTTTGGGGGGAAGGGGATATTACGCCCGCCGCTCTGAGATCAACGACTAAGTAAATAAAATCATTGACACAAGCAGCCATTCTTTTTAAGTTTAACAGATGCCGCGCGGAGGGTTTTGACGAAATCGCGCGGAGGGGGGAACATGGCGTTTGCGGCATCTAAAGTAAATTTCCTCAAAAGAATAATAATTTGCGCGATTTTCATAACGGGCGGAATTGTTATTCAGGCCGGCGCTTCAGAATGCAGGGTTGACGCCGGCGATGTGATATATCCCTATCCTCAGGTTGCTTGCCTGACAGGCGAAATCACTTTGCCGCGCGAGATGGGCGTTTATTTGTCAAGCCCGAAAACTGACGGGATCGCTTCCGGTTTCATAGACGAATTGCTGAAAAATAACGGGGTCGAGCGGAGCCCCGCGGATCGGGACAGCAGCCCCGGCGGCACGATCGGCCTGCTTGTTCTCGAACCGGGAGGTCCTTCGCACGAATCGTTTTTCAGGCAGGAGGGCTATTCGATCCGCATCAGCGGCGCGCCGCTTGAGATCAGGATAGGAGCGCAGTCGCCCGCCGGCTTCTACTATGCGCTGCTTACGCTCGAACAGTTGATTCACCCCGGAAGCAAGGGCCCGGCGGTTTACAAGGGCGAAGTCTCCGATTTCCCGCGTTTCGTTTTCAGGGGCGTGCTCGAAGGCGGCTACAGCGTCTGGACCCACAAGGAACGCGTCGCAAATCTCGCATGGATGGGTTCGCTAAAAATGAACTCTTTCATCTATGCCCCCAAAGAGGGCGAGTATTTCCGACGCCGCTGGCGCGCGCTCTACCCGAAAGAGCGCCTCGACGAGTTCAAGGAATATATCGACATATGCAACAGGCAGCATGTGGAATTTTCTTACTCGATTTCTCCGGCTCTCTCTATGGAGTATTCCGATCCCGAGGAGATGGTCCGCCTCGTAGCCAAATTCCGCCAGATTCAAGAACTTGGCGTCAGAAAATTCGGCATCTTTTTCGACGATGTGCTTCCGTATCTTTCGACTCCGGCGGATAGAAAGAAATATTCACACATCGCCGAGGCGGAAGCGGATGTCACCAACAGGCTTCTGAAGGCGTTGCGCGAACGCGACCCGAAAGCGACTTTGTTTTTCGTGCCGAATCAATACTGGGGCTGGACGGATACGCGCTATTACAAAATCATCCGCGAGAAACTCGAACCGGAAATTGAGATCGGCTGGACCGGCAAGGACATCGTGTCCGCAACTATTCCATCCGAGGATGCGATGAATTTCTTCAAAGTGGTCGGCCGCAAGCCCGCGCTCGGCGACAACTGGTCGCCGTTCGGGCCGGTGACGGGCCGCGCTCCCGATCTTTATAAATATACCAACACTTATCTCAACAACCCTTATGCGTTTGCCGAACCGGGCGAGGAGGAAAGATCGAAATTTGTGGATTCTACCGTCGCCGATTACTCATGGAATCCGCAGCAGTACGATCCGCAAAGATCTTTCCTCATGGCGACACGGATACTGGCCGGCGGAAAAACCGAAGGCGATCTGCTTTTGCTCGTTCTTCGCCTGATCCGCGAGCGTTCCGCAAGCGTTTATTTCGATCATATATCGGACATGATCCAGCAGGCTCAGGCAGCGCAAAACGATCCCTCTAACACGATACTCACCCGTTTAAAGCTGGACCTGGCCGGCTACATCGACGGTATTGAAAAATTTGAAAAAGAGCCTTTCAACGCCGCGCTGAAAGGCGAGCTGAAACCCAATTTCGAAAGCGCGTCGAAAAAACTTTCTTCCGCGGTTTCCGCCATTGACGAGATGCTGTTCGGGAAGACGGAAAAACAACCAACTCTCGAAAGGCTAAAAGAAATATTCGGGCTTAAAAAATGAAAAAAACTACTTGCATAACTGCTTTTTTATCAATCGCTTTTGCCGGCGCCATGCTTTTGCCGCAGTTGGCGTCAACTCAGGTTATACCCGACACCATTTTCGACAATCCGCCGCGCGCGTTCGGCAATACGGTTCAGGATGTGACGCCTGATATTTTGGCGGTAGAGATTTCGCCTGCGGCGCCTCGAGCGGGTGGGGATGTCCGCGTTTCAGCCAATATTTGGGTAAATCCTGAAATAAGCAAATTTAAAGTCAAAGAGGCTTATGTATATTACCGTGAAGCTAACCAAATAACGGATATGAAACGGGTTAGTATGACAAAGGACGACGGGCGGCCTGACTGGTGGGTCGCCATGCTTCCCGGATTTGCCGATGGAGCGACTGTTGAGTATTTTGTCAGAGGCGTTGATGAGATTGATAATGAAGTCATACAACTGCCGACGATAGCCGACCCGAAGCCGGAGCAAATGCTCGATATCGCTATAGACGGCAGAGATGATGACTTGCCGGGGACCATGGACATACTCAATATGTCGATGGCGTACAATGGGACAGAACTGATAGCGTGTCCGAAGATGCGGCTGCGCTTCCAGCAATATTCAACGCTTGGAGCGAACGCGATAGCGATGGGATTTATAGCGGATGATGTGAGAATGCATCCGTCGCGGAGCGTAACGGAGAACACCGCGGGATTCGTCGGCTATGTCCCCGCGCTTGACATTGAAGGGATACTCAAAGTGGAGGACCTTCAGAGAGGCGTCGGCAAAAGGGGCGGCGCCGCAACAGCGAGAGTATTCGGTCAGCACGTCTGCCTGCGCGCGAAGCTTTCTTCGCTGACGCCGACGCCGGAACGAGGAATGAAAATATTCGGAGCGACTCTGGGCATCAGCCCGCTGAATCAGGAAATATATCTCGGAGACGCCACTCCTTACTCGATGGTCTATTTCAAAGGCGGCGTCTTTACGGTCGGTCCCAAGCTTCCTTGACTTTTTTCACTCCAAGCTTACACTTAGTAGGGTTTAAATGTTCGATTGACAACGAAGTTCGGCCCGAACCCGAAACAGGAGGCTCGTATTAATGAAATCAGCTCTCGAAATCGCTCTCGAAAACACGAAAGATATTGTAGCGCAGGATGACCCGAACGCGCTCTCGAAAGAAGCCAAGAAAACAATTCGCGACATAAACAAGGAATACAACGCGCGCGTCGCCGAAATAGAAGTCCGCATGTCCTCGAAAGTAAGGGAAATGCAAGGCCAGTACTCACAGCAGGAACTTCAGGAGGTTTTGCCGTCTTTGCTCGACCAGTTCAGAGTTGAGAAAGACCGCATAAACGCCGAACGCAAGGAAAAGGTTGACGCGGAAATTGAGAAAGACGCTTCGGGGAAAGAAAAAGTCTAAACGTTCCGGCGTCATCTTAAGCCCAAAGCCATTTTTTTCATCTGAAATTCAAGCAGGAAAGTTAAAATATTTTTCTAAAAGCCTCACGCTGTATAGCTTCTATTTCTTTTTAATATTAATAATTGTTGAGAGGGTAGTGATATCCAAAAGTTTTTTAACGTTGTTCGAGACGGCAGTCAGAACCAAGTCGCCGCCGCGTGATCGGGCGACCATCAGAGCGGCCGCGAGCGCGCCGAGTCCATTGCTGCACATGTATTCGCAGTCGGACAGGTCTATCTCCAGCTCGGGTTTTTTCTTTGCTATGCTGTTCATCAGCGCGTCCGTGAATGCCTGCGCCTCTTCCACGCTCATTTCACCAGCGACCGTGAACTTTGTTTTGTTCCCCGATATTTCTTTTTTTAGTTCCATTATTCTCTCCGACAGTTTTTTGCGGTATATCTCCGCGCTGACTCAGCGCGCGTTTATTTTATCATTCGCCGGTTGGATTGTCGAATGCCGGTTTCCGTCGCGATGGCGTTGTGCTATAATCCAGCCGCGCAGCAGGCGAAAAACAGGCATTCGGAGAGATTCAATGGCGAACTATTTTTTCATAGGAATCGGCGGAAGCGGAATGAGCGCGATCGCGCAGATACTTGCCGGCCGCGGGCATGGCGTTTCAGGGTCGGACCGAAGCAACGACAGCGGAGTCAACGGGCCGTTTTTCGGGAAATTGCGCGAACTGGGAATCCGTTTATTCCCGCAGGACGGCAGCGGCGTCACGGCGGATTGCGACTGTGTCGTCGTATCCACGGCGATCGAGGACACCGTTCCGGACATGGCAAGCGCGCGGCGGCTCGGCGTCCCGGTGAAACACCGGGCGCAGGCGCTCGCCGAACTTTTCAACAGCGAACGCGGCGTCGCCGCCGGCGGCACGAGCGGAAAATCGACAGTTTGCGGCATGGCGGGCGTCCTGCTGGCGGAAGCTGGACTGGATCCCTCGATCATAAACGGCGGCAGAATGAAAAACTTCGGCGACGGGTTGCTGCCCGGCAACGCGCGCGCGGGCCGCTCGGATCTCATGGTCATCGAGAGCGACGAAAGCGACGGCTCGATCGTCAACTACCAGCCCGCCGTCTCCATTATCACAAACGTCACCAAAGACCACAAAACAATTCCCGAACTGATCGGACTTTTTGAAACTTTCATATCGAACACGCGTGAGCTTGCGGTGATAAACGCCGACTGCCCGATCGCGTCGAAACTGAAGACTGACGGCCGCAAGACCGTCTATTATGCGCTCGACGCCGAGGCGGATATCCGACCGGCTGATGTCGAGCTGTTTCCATTTTCGTCAACTTTCGCGCTCGGCGGCGAGAAGTATGTTTTAAACGTTCCGGGAAGGCATAACGTCTCGAACGCGCTCGCCGCGATTGCGGTTGGGAGACATCTCGGAATTCCGGAGCCTGAGCTGCGGCGCGGGATCGGCGCGTTTGCCGGAATCGCGCGCCGGTTCGACCTCATCGGCGAGGCGGGCGGCGTCCGCGTCATTGATGATTTCGGGCACAATCCGGATAAAATCCGGGCGACGATAGAGGCGCTCGGCAACCTGCCGGGGCGCCGGCTGCTCGTCTTTCAGCCGCACGGATTCGGGCCGACGAAGTTCATGCGCGACGAGCTGATCGAGGTTTTCGCGGCAAAGCTGCGCCCGGAGGACAGGCTGTACATGCCGGAGATATTTTACGCAGGCGGTTCCGCGGAGCGTTCGGTTTCGTCGGCCGAAATAATCGACGCTGTCGTTTCCCGCGGGCGCCAGGCGTTCTTCTTCGAGACGAGGAGCGGGATCGGCGACGCGCTGGTTGCCGATGCGCAAGCCGGAGACGCGATAGTCGTCATGGGCGCGCGCGACGACACCCTGACCGAGTTTTGCAGATCGGTTCTTTCCGGCCTGAAATCAAAATAGACGGCAATGCCTCAATTTAACACGGACGAATATTCTGTTCTTTGATTGATTCCGATTTATTTCAGAGGGAGTAAATGGTTTTTTCGTCCACGACGGAGATGTAGTTTTCCTTAAGCACGGCGATCGTTTTTTCCGTGTCGCTGACGCGGAAAATAAGGATGGCGTTGTCTCTGAAGCGGCGCAGGTAAGGATAGAGGTAGTGGACGTTGATGCCTGCGACGGAGAGCGGTTTTAGGACTGCGTTGAGGCCACCGGGATGGTCGGGGGTTTCGATGGCGATTACTTCGCTTGTGCGGGTATGGTATCCGTTGGAGATAAAAACCTGTTCGGTTTTTTCGGGGTTGTCTGTAATGAGGCGGATGATGCTGTTGTCAGTGGATTCCGCGAGCGAGATGGCGCCGACGTTAATGCCTTCCTTGCCGAGAATATCGCTGACTTTCGAGAGGGCGCCGGGCGAATTTTCGAGAATGATGGTGATTTGTCGGATGGCTTTTGTCATGACTGTTCCTCGTTCGCGCTGGATTTTCGCGCGGCGGTTTTCTTTTTATCGGAAGATTTCAAAAGTTGCTTCACATAATCGTAGCCGGCGGTGACGGCCTTTTCGTTCAGCTCGGCGAGTTCCTTCTTTTTCGAGCCGGCGATGGAGCGGACGGCGTCGAGCAGAACGCGGAAGGAGACGAGGTCGGACGCGGCGGCGAAAGCGCCGAGCATGACCATGTTGGCGATGCGCAACGAGCCGAGTTTTTCGGCGATGTCGCCGCAGGGGATTCTGACTTCGCTGACGTCTGTGCGTGAGAGTTCCTGTTCGACGAGGGTCGAGTTGATGACGAAAGCGCCGCCGGGCCGGACAATATTCTGAAACCGGGCGAGCGACGGGCCGTTCATGACGACGACCATGTCGGGGGACGAAGCGATGGGAGACGCGATTTCATCCGTGGAGATCGAGACGGTGCAGTTGGCGGTGCCGCCGCGGACCTCGGCGCCGTAGCTGGGCAGAAACGTAACGTGTTTGCCCTCGTTCATGGCGGCGTTCGCGTAGCAGACGCCCATGAGCAGAACGCCTTGTCCGCCGAAGCCGGCGAAGATAGTTTTATTCAGCATCTTTCGCGGCTCCTTCCCGGATGTCTTTTATGATTCCGATCGGATATTGCTTGGACATAACTTCGTCGATCCATTTCCACGAAGCCGCGGAGCTTAATTTCCAGTTGGTCGGGCAGGGCGAAAGTATTTCCACGAGCGAAAATCCTTTGCCGTCGATTTGAGTCTGGAACGCTTCGCGAATCGCTTTTTTAGTGCGGCGGATAGAGCGCACTGAATTGACGGCGGTGCGTTCGAGATAAACCGCGCCGTCGAGCGAGGAGAGGAGTTCGCAGACTCTGATCGGGTTGCCTTCGCGGCCGGCGTCGCGGCCGGCGGGCGAGGTTGTGGTCTTCATGCCGAGCAGGGTTGTGGGGGCCATCTGGCCGCCGGTCATGCCGTACACGGCGTTGTTGACGAAAATGACGGTTATGTTTTCGCCGCGGTTGGCGGCGTGAATGACTTCAGCGGTTCCGATGGCGGCGAGGTCGCCGTCGCCCTGATAGGTGAAAACGATAGATTCCGGAAGCGCGCGCTTGATGCCGGTCGCTACTGCGCAACCGCGACCGTGCGGGGCTTCCGTCATATCGACGTCGAAATAAAAATATGCGAGCACCGCGCAGCCCGCGGGCGGCACGCCGATCGTTTTGCCCGCTATGCCGAGTTCCTGGATGACTTCCGCCGTGAGCCTGTGTATGACGCTGTGGCCGCAGCCCGGGCAGTAGTGGGTAACCGCATTTTTCATTGTGGCCGGCCTTGCGGCCCGTCGCTTTTCCATTACTTTGTCTCTCTCGCCAGCTTATTATAGGCGCGCGATATCACGCGGAACAGTTCGACCGGAGTGGGAACGACGCCGCCCGGGCGCCCGTATAGGGAAACCTCGGTTTTGCCTTCCGCCGATAGTTTCACGTCTTCTATCATCTGTCCCATGCTCATTTCGAAGCAAAGCAGATGTTTTATGTAATTCGTGGATTCGAGAATCGCTTTCGCCGGGAACGGCCAGAGCGAGATCGGCCGGATCAGGCCGACGCGCATGTTTTTCTCAATGCACCGTTTGACAGCCGCCTTCGCTATCCGCGCCGCCGTCCCATACGCGACGACAGCCATCTCCGCGCCCTGCATGTTGAACTCCTCGAACTGAACTTCGCGCCGTTCGATTCTCTGATATTTCCTGTACAGGCGCCAGTTGTGCTCTTCTTCGAGGTTCGGGTCGAGAATGAGCGAGCGGATGAATCTGCTGGGCCGGCCTTCGGCGCCGCGAAGCGCCCACGGTTTTTCCGGCAGGTCGCCCGGCTCGATCGCTTTGTCGTTGAAAACAACCGGCTCCATCATCTGGCCGAGCATCCCGTCGGCGAGAATCATGACCGGGGTTCTATATTCGTCCGCGAGGTCGAACGCCTTGCGGGTGAGATTGTAAAGTTCCTGAACGGTTGCGGGAGCGAGAACGATTGTGCGGTAGTCGCCGTGTCCGCCGCCGCGTGTCGCCTGAAAATAGTCGCTTTGCGCCGGGGCGATGTTTCCGAGTCCGGGGCCGCCGCGCATCACGTTTACAATAACGCTCGGAAGTTCCATGGCGGCGATGAACGAAATGCCTTCCTGCTTGAGGCTCATGCCTGGCGAAGAGGAAGATGTCATCGCGCGCGCGCCTGTGGCGGCCGCCCCGAGCACCATGTTGATCGCGGCGAGCTCGCTCTCGGACTGTATGAACACGCGGCCGGTTTGCAGCATCCGGCGCGCCATGTACTCGGTGATCTCATTCTGCGGCGTGATCGGGTAGCCGAAATAACACGAACAGCCGGAGCGGATGGCGGCTTCGCCGATCGCTTCCGCGCCGCGCATGAGTTTTTTTTCTTCAATCTTCGACATCGTAAACCTCGATCGCCATTTCAGGGCACACTATCATGCAGGACTCGCACCCGGAGCATTCGCTGTCGGGAATCGGCTCGGCCGGATAGTATCCTTTTTCGTTCAGCTTCTTTGAAGCGACGATTGATTTCTTGGGGCAGACGTGAATGCAGAGGTAGCAGCCTTTGCATGCTTCCCCGTCTATTATGATGCAAGCCCTTTTCATTTTTCCTCCCGCGCCGTTCCGGCCCGGTTTTGCGCACAGTGAGCAATTGTAATTCCGGCAACCCGTTTTTTCAACGTTTCCGTCATGATTTTACACGGATTCGGTTCCTATTGCCGGATACGGATTATATCTGCTTTGACCGCCATAGGAGGATGGGTGTATATTATTCTTAAATTAATGGCGCTGGAGCGCCTCCGGGGAGGATGAAAATGAAAGTTGTCGCAATCAATGGAAGTCCGCGTAAAAAGGGAAACACATATCATTCTTTAAATAAGGTCATGGAAACGCTCGAAGCAGAGGGCATCAAGACCGAGCTCGTGCAGTTGAGCGGCAAAAACCTGCGCGGCTGCATAGCTTGCTATAAATGCGTTGATAAAAAAGACCGAAAATGCCACGGGCCTAAGGACGATATGCAGGGAATCATAGATAAAATCGCCGGGGCGGACGGCATTCTGATCGGGTCGCCGGTTTATTTCGGATCGGTCAACGCTGAAGTTAAAGCGGTGATCGACCGCGCCGGACTGGTCTGCAAGGCGAACGATCACCTGTTCAAGAGAAAAGTGGGGGCGGCGGTTGTCTCCGTACGCCGGCAGGGCGCGCTGACTACATTCAATCAGATAAACCAGTTTTTTCTGATAAATATGATGATTGTGCCGGGTTCATCCTATTGGAATCTGGCGATCGGGCGCGAACAGGGCGAGGTTCTAAAGGACGAAGAAGGCATGGCGACAATGGCGAACCTCGGCGCGAACATGGCTTGGCTGATGAAGAAAATCAATAACTGAACCGATACTCACCCGTTTTCGACAACACGAATATTTGATCGCGGGCAGCCTTTATAAGTAAGTTATTTGTTATTGCCGATGATTATATTTCTCAGAAGTTTTATTGTGTAATAGTCACAAAGGTATATCATTGTTGGATATTGTTATAAATTGGGTAATAGCGTCCATAAATTACAGGGGGCAGTAAGAATGAACAAGACAACAATTAAGAAGATATTGACAGCTCTGCCGGCTTTCGCGCTTTGCATGATGCTGTACGGCGTATCCGCAGCGGCTCAAGACGCGCCGGCGGCCGCAGTCCCTGCGCCTAATGAGAACATAACGGCACAAGGAATCGCGGACGAAACGGACGTGATAATCAAGAAAATCGATGTGACCGGAAATTTCGAAGTCCCGGACGACGAAATATTGAGCGCGGTTGTGTCCAAGGAAGGCGAAAAGCTCTCCACGACGAAGCTTGAGGAAGACTTGCAGCGCATTTTCGATCTCGGCTATTTCGCGGAGGATGTTAAAGCGAGCCTGTCGGAGTTCGATAACGGCGCGAAGGTCACGTTTCGCGTCAAGGAAAACCCTGTGATCAACGATATAAGTTTCGAGGGCAACACGAGCCTGACAACCGCCGCGCTCACGGGAATTATGACATCGAAGAAAAACGCGGTGTTAAACAGCGTCTTCCTGAAGAAAGATGTCGAGGCGATAGAGGCGAAGTATCATGAAGAAGGTTTTGTGGCGGCGCGCGTCATCAACGTGCCGGTAGATCAGGACAGAAACTTGAAGATCGTAATATCTGAAGGAACTATACAGGCCATCAAAGTCGTATTTGTCACAAAGAATCAAGAAAATCCTGAAGATATCCAGACGCTCGAAAAGGGAAAGACAAAGCCCAACGTGGTCATCCGGGAAATGAGAATAAAACCGGGAGACACATACAACACGAAAATGATCGGCAAGGATCTGCAGCGGGTATACAATCTTGGATTTTTCGAGGATGTGCATACGCGAGTCGACGCCGGCGAGAAGCCCGGCGAGATAATTCTGGTTGTCGAAGTTGAAGAGGCTAAAACGGGACAGGCGGGTTTCGGCGCTGGATACAGTTCGAATACAGGGCTTACGGGATTTCTCTCGTACTCGGAGCGAAACCTGAAGGGCAAGGGGCGCCGCACGGATATAAAACTTGAATTCGGAGGCAAGCGCAATAATATCGAGCTTGGATACTTCGAGCCGTGGCTCGACAGAAAACAGACGAGTCTGGAAGTGAATGTTTACAGCACATCGCGCGAGAACCTCAGGTACGGGCTGGGCGGCGAGATTTCGCCCGACTATCAGGAGATCAGAACAGGTTTTAACTTCACCTTCGGGCGTCCGATATCGGACTACACTCGAGTTTTCGCCGGTTTGAAATTTGAAAATATCAACGTCGACCCCGAGGCCTATCACTATCTCAACGGATCGTCGAGAAGCGTGACAAGTTCAATTCGAACGGACACGCGCGATTTTGTGTTCAATCCGACGACGGGTCGTTTCGACTCCCTTTCGGTTGAATTGAACGGCGGGCCGCTCGGCGGCAAATACGACTATCAGAAAGTCACATTTGATGTGCGAAGGTTCTACCCGGTCCGAAAGAAACAAGTGTTCGCCGCAAGAGCCAACTTCGGAGCGGCGCGCGGCTCGATTCCGCGCTTCGACTGGTTCGACCTCGGCGGCGTGAATTCGCTGCGCGGTTATGAAGAATATGAATTCTCAGGCACAATAATGGCGTTGTATAACGTGGAATACAGATTCACGATGTCGGGAAATCTTTCGCTGGTAGCGTTCGGAGACGCCGGAAATTGCTGGACAAGCAGGAGCGAAGTAAAGATTCTGCCGGGAAATGGCATGAAGCGTTCGTTCGGCATCGGCTTGAGGCTTAAGATCCCGCAGTTCGGCATAGGACCGATCCGGCTTGATTATGCTATAGCGCTGAATCCGCAACAGAATAAGATTCATTTCGGATTCGGGCATATGTTCTAAGAAGAACAGGCCGGAGCTGGCAAGGCGGTTTTGACAATGAATTATCGAAGAATTAAATCGTTTTTCGCAGCGGCGCTTGCGATAGGCGCCGTGTTGGCGGCCGCTTGCCCGGCGAAAGCGCAGGACGCGCAGGCGCGAATCGATAAATTAGCGGTGAAGATCAATTTCAGAACGCCGGCGCCCGAGCCGATACGCGCGCGGATCGTTTCCAGCGTCGAGAGTGTAGGCTCGAAGGCTCTTAAGGGAAAGACAGTGGACGAAGCGGTCGCCATGCAGGCATCTTTAGCGCAGGTGATGAAGAAAATCTTCGCTGAGGTTCTGAGCGGTTTTGAAGTGATGGACCTTTCAATTGAAATCGGGCCGCCGGTGGAAATCAGGCTCGATCTCGATGTTGAGCGTCCGCAGGTTGAGTCAGTCCGTTTCGAAATACAGCCTCAGGCCGGTATCCATTCCAACTGGACCCGCTATTTCGCGGCAAAGCTGAAAAACGCCGAATCAGATATGTCGATGTCGCTTAAAGGGACTCCGGTCGGCTCCTCTCGCTGGAGCGGGGACATAGCGACTCAGATGGTCCGGGACAGGCTCGCAGCCGAGACGGAACTGGCCGGTTTTGAATTCGACCCGGTTATGGAAATAGAAAAAGAAACAGTGGTGAAGATCGCGGTGAAGCCGGTCGGTCAAACTATCCGTTCGGTTTCCGTAAAGACGCGGTCGGCCACTATGCCATCGCTGCTCATAGAACGCTTGAAATACGATATGGTCGCCCAGGCCGAGACCTTGATCGGCCTTCCGGTCGAATTCGCGCGCGCCAATGAACAGGACATAATTGATTCCTTTTACGAATATCTGCAGGAAAACAGCCAGGTGGACCGGCTGGGACTTGAAGTCGAAATCAAGCCGGTTTTCGTTAAGAAAAACGTTATACTCACAGTGATGGCCGAATCGAAAAAATACAGCGGATTTCTTCGCGGCAAGGTGAGCATAGGCAGGGAAGTTCAGAATCCCGACGTGGAAGGGCATCTCGGGGTTTTCATGCGCAAAAACACCGAATTTTTTTCGGAGATCAACTTCCTGCCCGGTCCGATTGATTTTCAGTTCAATCTCGGAATCGGACAGCGGATAGGCCCCCATCTTTATGTCGCGGCGGGAAGAAATTTTGTTGACGGTCTCGACAGAATGTGGGCGAATTACTATTTGACGGAAGATATAATTTTGTCATGGGAAAAAAATGTTTACGATCAGGAAAAAAGATATGACGAGGCAAGCATTAAGTTTAAGGCGCACGATTATTTCAGTTTCGACCTGACATCGGATCTAAGACACGATGTATGGGTGCGGTTTGTGACGAATTTATAAAAAAGCGATTAACCTTTAAAGGAGGATTTTGCAATGAACAGGGGTTTGAAAATAGTGGCGATGGCCATGGCGGCCGCGTTTTTGATGGCGGCGCTGGCAACTTATGTGAGATCAACATCCGCCGAGGCCGAGGGGCAATTGGTGGGGTTCGTGGATTCGGAGATGATTCTTGCGACTTATGCGCCCGCTAAAGAAGTGAATCTCGCATTGGGCGCTTTGAAGAAAACAAGCGAGGATAACCTCAAGAAAAAAGTACAGGAAAAATACGGCGCCGGCGATTTAAGCTCTCTGCCCGAACAGGATCAAATGGCGGTACAGAAAATGATCGAGGAAGCTGACGCTCAGTATCAGAAAGATATGGATAAGCTTCGCGAGGAGAAATGGACGCCTATTGTCAAAACAGTCAACGATACGATCAAGCAAATCGCTGACGAGCAGAAGATAACGGTTGTGCTGGACAAAGGCGCGGTAATCTACGGCGGAGTGGACCTCACCGAGGGCGTCACAAAAAAGTTAACGGCGAAATGACCCGATGGAGTTTCCTTCTATTTCCCATTGTGTCCGCGGCGATATTCGCGGCGGCGCTGATTTTTGCGCCGCGACCGCCGCAGGCGATCATGGGCGTTGTGGACGCGGCAGACGTTTTTAACCGGCGTCCGGATGTTATCACTTTGAAAAAAGCAGAGGCGGCCGCCAAAAGCGCCGCGCCAGCGGAGGGCTCTTTCGGCTCGTTGCGCGCAGATGATTTTCAGCGCTCAATTCTGAATTCGGAATGGGACGCCGTGCGCTTGGGGATGGAACAGAAAAACGACCGCCTTTTCACTCTCTGGTCGAATAGCCTCAATGTTAATTTACAGCAGGATTACCTGTTGCTTTTCAGCGACCTGTCAGGCGTCGCCGCAAATGAATTTTCGGAAACCGAGCGCAAGTTGAGAGCGGCTTTCTTCGTCGCCGCTTCCGCTGAATTTCAGAAGGACGACCCTCTCAAAGCAGAAAAATTCAAGCTTTTGAACCTGCGTCTCAAACTCCGCGTTCTGACACATGACCCGTTCGTTCTTCCCGACTCTCTGATAAAGGAAATTCAGGATGACATCAAATCAATCGAAACCGTTATTAGCGATGCGCAGATATCGCGCGAGGAACGGTTGAGAGCCGCTTACGCGAGCGAATCGGAAGCCATAAGGGAAAAGTTCCGCGCGGACGCCGAGAAAAAAGAAAAAGAACTGAACGCAAAGGCGCGAAGCATGCTCGCGGATACCGAATCCGCAATGGCGGAGTTGATTCAGAACCAAAAAAAGGATATGAAACAAAAGCTTGAAGAAAGCCGGCTGGCGAGGAATGTTGTTTTGAAGACCACTGCAGAAGGCGCCGGAATCGAGTCCATGAAGTCCGATTCGCAGATATTTGATGATATGAGAAAAGAGCTTCGAATTGAGAGTGACCGCCGTTTGCGAAAAAAAGCGGTCGCGGTCGCGGAGCGCAATCATCTTTACTTGATATTAAACACGCCATATCAGCCGGTCGGGAAGCATGTTGTGAACGTGACAGATGAGTTTTAGGAAGAACAACGGCTTAATAACGGGTTAGAAGGCTTGGCCTATAAGGTGAGACATGATAACTGTCAATGAACTTGCGGTAAGGATCGGCGGAGAAGTGGAGGGCGACGGCGCGCGCGAAGTTCACGGTATTTGCGCCCTGAGTGAAATTCAGGAATCCTGCGTCACATATCTGGAAAAACAGCGGGATGAGGGAATGCTCGAAGGCGCGAAGCCCGCAGCCGTGATTTGTTCGAGAGCGGTTGCGATTAAAGGGCAGACGCTGATTCGAGCGGCAAACCCGAAACTGGCGTTCGCGCTGGCGCTTGAAATGCTTTATCCGCCGCGCAAATATGCCGCCGGCGCGCACCCTTCGGCGGTTATCGAGAGCGGGGCGGTTGTCGACTCGACAGCCAGCATTGGGCCGAACTGCTATGTGGGCGAAGGCGCGCATATCGGAGCTAATGCCGTGCTCTGCGCGAATGTAGTGGTAGTGGCCGGGGCGGCGATAGGAGCCGATTGCGTTCTCAAACCGAATGTGACGGTTCTCGAAAGTTGCGAACTGGGCGAGCGAGTGATTCTGCATAGCGGCGTGGTGATCGGAGCCGATGGGTTCGGATATGTTCAGGATCAAGGAATTAACAGGAAAGTGCCGCAGGTGGGGCGCGTAGTGATAGAAGATGACGTTGAGATCGGGGCGAACTCTGCGGTGGACCGAGCCACGCTCGGCGCGACGCGGATCGGCCGCGGAACAAAGATCGACAATTTGGTGCAGGTGGGCCATAACGTCCGGATCGGCGAGGATTGCATATTATGCGGCTCAGCCGGCATATCCGGAAGCTGCGAACTGGGCGATCGCGTGGTGCTGGGCGGACAGGCGGGCGTGTCCGACCATATCAAGATAGGCTCCGGCGTAATGATCGGGGGAAAAACGGGTGTGATCGCCGATATCCCGGCCGGCGCCTTCTACTCCGGATTCCCTGCGCGGCCTCACAGGGAAAACATGAAAATGATGTCCGCCCTAAAAAAACTGCCGGATATTTTGGAGAAGCTCGAGGAACTTGCAAAGTCCGTGAAACAGGATGCGAAGGAAACGGATAATAAGTAGATGAAACTGCATTTCGGACGCCCGCTGGCTTGCGCTTTGATTGTTGCGGCATGCATGCCGATTGCCGCCGCGCAACTCCGCGCGCAACCGGCCAAGCCCACGCCGCCCGTAGTTGTCAAACCCGTTATTGAAAAACCGAAAGAATACGCCGGCGAAGCGCCGAATGTTTTGAGTGTGAAAGTAGCCGGAATAAAAGTCTTCAAAAAATTTTACATGCCCCTCGTTCTGGAAAAAGTCAGAAAAAGCATAAGCCTCAACAGCGGCGCGGAATACTGGATTGACCGGCGCATTCTTGCGCCGCGCGTGGCGCGGGCGGGCAGGACGAAATACGCCATTGTCAGGATTAAAATATACGGACGCGGCTACCGCACCGTGAGGAAAGCGGTTGTGGTATTTATTGAAAATTATGAAACAGAAGACGTGTCGCCGTCTGAAAAGTTGTATGTTAGCAACAGTCCGGAACTGATTGTCGAAACAGGAACTCTGCTCGCCGGATCGATCAGCCGCCAGGAAACGGCGCGTTATCTTCTGCATCACAAAAATGGAGTCAAAGGCCCGGTTAACTTTGTTTTCAAGCTGACTAATCCCGGAGACAAGCCGGCAAAAGTATTGTTGGTCGAGGGGGCTCCCGGGAAGGGCTTGAAGGAGATGAACGTCGGCCATGACGCGGCGTTGGATTTCGTTTTGAACGACCAGACAGGGATCGGAAGGATAATTGAGATACAGCCGAACAGCGCCTATTCAATACATAACATACGCCTGATGCCGAACGAAATTGTGAGCGGAATAGGAGATATTTGTCTGCTTGACGGAGATAAGATCGACCTTGAAATAAAGGCGAACAGGATAACGGCGGCTGAGGCTATTAACGCATCAAAGACGGGTAAGAAGGTTATAAGGCGCGGGCACGGAACTTTCGGGCCGCCGTTCGTCGATATAGTGGACCGGTTCGTGGTAGGGGGCCGCTGGAAGTTCATAGGAATCGGCGACCCGCCGCTCAAAAATCTTGTCAGCGGCGATATGGATCTGATGGGCAACTACGGCGTCACGCACCGCGTGAAAGTGGTCGTGTATAATCCGTCGGACAAGGAAGAAAAGGTGGAAGTTCATTTCTCGCCTGTTTCCGGCCCGGCCCGCGGCTCTATTTTCGTGGACGGCGCGCTTGTTCAGGTCGGCGTTGTTAAGCCTCCGAAAACAGAAAAAATAAAGGCGATGTCTCTGAAACCCGGCGAAGAACGGCAGGTTCAGATCGAAATGATTCCGGAATCCGGTTCGTTTTACCCCATCCGGATTGTTTTCATGGCAAGGAAAATATAATGGGCGCCGAACAGCAGACAACGCTTGCCGGCGCTCTCGAATTCGCCGGAACGGGCCTTCACAAAGGCTGTCCCGTCAGTCTTCGGATCGAACCGGCGCCTGCGGATGCCGGCGTTTCTTTTGAACTTAACGGAACGCTCATTCCGGCAACGGTTTTAAACGCTTCTGTAACGGCCCGGAACACTGAACTGACTGACGGCGGCGCAACAACTATTCACACTGTCGAACACGTTCTTTCAGCTTTATACGGAATGGGCGTCGATAACGCGAGAGTTATTCTCGACGCGCAGGAACCGCCGGCGCACGACGGTTCGGCAGAGCGGTTTGCCAAGGCGATTAACGACGCCGGGATTGTCAGTCTCGAAGCGCCGCGCGATGTATTGGAGTTGGCGGCGCCGTTGTTGTTTCAGGACCGGGGCGCTTCGGTTTTGTTTCTTCCTGCCGACGGATTCAGGGCGACATATATTCTCGATCATCCGCACCGGATGGTTGGCAGGCAGGCGGCCGACTTCAGAGGCGGACGCCGGGAGTATATCGAGGATGTCGCTGCGGCAAGAACTTTCGGTTTGATCGAGGAGGTGGACGCTTTGCGCGCCGCCGGTCTCGCGCTCGGCGGATCGACAGAAAATGCGATTGTTGTTTATCCCGACAGCTATTCCTCGCCGCTCAGATTCGATAATGAGTTCGCGCGGCACAAGCTTCTCGATCTGATAGGCGACATCTCTTTGATAGGCCGACCGATGAATGCGCATTGCATCGGCATAAAAAGCGGTCATGCGGTGAACATAAAGAGCGTGAAACGGCTTTTCGAAGAGCTTGGATTGGAATAAAATCTCAATTCTTTTCAATTGTGTCTAAACATCCACGCAAAACAGGCTATTCAAGTATGTTCAAGTATGCATAGCAATACTTTTACATATTTTCATTTCTGAGGCTGTGTCAAAAAGAACACAGAATTTAATGGCGGCAATTCTAAATTATTTATTTGGAATTATTTTTAGATATTCCGATGAATATGAATTAAGAGCATAATTATGAAGTAATTCAACCGAAAAATAGTGGTTATACAAAATTAAAACGGTGATATCTCTTAATATCGTAAATTAATTAGGTTATTCTGCCAATACATTTAATCTACATGAAGTTATATATGGGGATACTATATTAATAACTAAGGGAGATGGCTTAGCCTATCATAAGAATGGATATAAACAAATCGGCAGAGGTGGACCCCAAGGCGGAACTGGGAAACGGAGTAAAGATCGGGCCGTTTACGGTGGTTGAGGGCGATGTGGAAATCGGCGTCGGGACGGAAGTTCACCCGAACGTTGTGATTCGCAAAGGAACACGGATCGGAGAGAATTGCAGGATATATTCCGGCGCTGTGCTCGGCGGCGAACCGCAGGACACGAAATTCAAAGGCGAGGAAAGTTTTCTAACAATCGGGAACGGGACGATCATTCGGGAATGCGTGACCGCGCATCGAGGGAGCGGCGAGCAGACCGCCACGAAGATCGGGTCCGGCTGCATGCTGATGGTGAGTACCCATGTTGCGCACAATTGCGTTGTGGGCGACCGGGTGACGATGGCGAATCTGGCGACGCTCGGCGGTTTCTCGCAAGTCGGGGACGGCGCATTTGTGGGCGGACTTGCCGGACTGCATCAGTTCGTGAGAGTGGGCGCGTATGTGATGGTCGGCGGCGGATCTGTGCTTATGGAAGACGTGCCGCCGTATATGATGGTGACGGGCGGATGCCGGCCGCCGGTCTGCGGGCTCAACCGGATCGGAATCATGAGGGCGGGATTCAGTTCGGAGGCGAGGAGCGCGCTGCACAAAGCGTACCGGATTTTATACAAGCAAGGCCGCACGATAGAAGACGCGGTCTCGATCATGAAAGAGCAACTGTCGGAATTCGAGGAAGTTCGCGTTCTGATAGATTTTCTGGATAAAAAGAGCGATAGAGGCATAAGCGCGGGAAGATAGCGCTGCGCCCGGGGAGAAATAATATGAGAATCGGCGTAATCGGCGTTGGGAAGATGGGATTCAACCACGTCAAGATTTTCAGCCAGATGAAGGATGTGCAGGTGGTCGGCGTAGCGGATGTCAACGCGCAGGTTGCGCGCGATGTCGCGCAGGAGTTCGACACAAGGCCGTACACGAACTATCTCGACCTGCTCGCTCAGGACCTCGACGCGGTGAGCATCGTGGTTCCGACGACGCTGCATAAGCAGGTGGCGATGGACGCGCTCAACGCCGGCTGCCATATTCTCGTCGAAAAACCCATAGCGGCCACGCTTGATGAAGGCAAGGACATGATCGCGCTGGCGCAGAAGGTGAATAAGAAACTGCTCGTCGGGCATGTCGAGCGGTTCAACCCGGCTGTCGGCATTTTGAAAGAGCTGATAGACGACGGAGTGCTCGGCGAAGTTGTTTCGATCTCCTCGAAACGCGTCGGCCCCTACCAGCCGCGAATCAGCGACTGCGGAATAATTCTCGATCTTGCGCCGCACGATATCGACGTCATTTCATACCTCTACAACGACCGGGTGCGCGAGGTTTACGCGGTGGCCGGCAAGGTGTTCCACTCGCACGAGGACCACGCGACGCTGATGCTGAAGTTCAGGCGCGGCATGGCGGGCGTCATCGAGACGAGCTGGCTGCCCCCGCACCGCGACCGCCGCCTCAATGTCGTCGGAAACTCCGGTGTCGCCACTCTCGATTTCATCGAACAAAAAGTTGTGGTTTATGATAAGAACTGGGCGCGCGAGGCAAACGTCGACCGCAAAGAGCCGCTCCGCAACGAGCTTCGCTACTTCATCAAGCTGATCTCCAACGGCGAACAGCCGTTCGTCAGCGGCGAGGACAGCCTTCACGCGCTGTCCGTTGCGCTTTCGGCCGTTGATTCCTATAAGAGCGGGCGGGTTATCCGGGTGCAGATGCCGGATATCGCCGAAGTAAACACAGGCAAGGTTTCCCCGTTCCGCATGGTCAAAAAGCAATAGCGGCGCGCCGTCCGGGGCGCTTTGAAACAAAAAAAACAGATTATTCCCACGGACCCGGCCGCAGCGCCGAGTCCGTTTTGTTTTATGCGGCTGAAACAACAAATTGCCGGCCAGACGGGGCGCAATACGAAAGGCTGAATTGGCTAAAAAGATATTTATAACCGCCGGCGAAGTGTCCGGCGACATGAATGCCTCACATTTAGTTCGCGCCGTTCGCGAGATCGACGATTCGTTCGAATTCGTCGGCATAGGCGGCCGGCACCTGAAGGATGCCGGGGTGCGGCTGATCGCCGACAGTTCGGCGTGGGGCAGCGTCGGCTTTTTCGAGGGCGTCGCGCGGTTCCCGCGTGTCTATCCCGTTCTGCGGCGACTGGGCGCTATCTTCGACGCTGAGAAGCCGGACCTGCATGTGCCGGTGGATTACCGCGTCTTCAATATGCGCGCGGCCGGAGCGGCGAAAAGCCGCGGGGTTCCGGTAGTATACTTTTTTGCGCCGGTAAACTGGTTTGGAACGGGTGAGAAACGGTTTGTAGCTCTTGCCGAGACGGTTGATTTGTCGCTCGTCGCGCTGCCTCTGTCGCTCGACAGTTATCGCAAGGCCGGCGCGAATTTCGAGTTTATCGGGCATCCTTTGGTCGATGTGGTTAAACCGACGATGTCTCGGGAGGAAGCGCTGAAGTTTTTCGGGCTTGAGGACAGATGGCCGATAATCGGGTTGATGCCCGGCAGCAGATTTCAGGAAGTAAAGCGTCTCTTACCCGTTTTTGTGAAGTCGGCGGAGATGATACGAAAGCAGTTTCCGGAGGCGCAGTTTATCGCATTGCAGGCGACCGGGGCGCTCGAACCACTGATAAAGAAACATATCGGGAATGCGGCGATAAAGATCGTCGGCGAAAAAACGTACGACTTTATGAATGTGTCCGATCTGCTGGTTTTGTGTTCGGGAACGGCGACGCACGAGGCGGCGCTGATGGAAAAGCCGATGGTGATAAATTATAAGGTATCGGCGGTGACGGCGTGGATCGTGAGGCGAACGGTGGCGCCGCCGATGATCGGGTTGCCGAATATCATAGCCGGTGAATTCATAGTTCCGGAACTTGTGCAGGAGATGTCCACGCTTGAGAATGTGACTGAAAAAGCGATGGAGATATTATCATCGGAAGATATAAGGGTTAGAATGAAAGAGTCGCTCGCGGAAGTGAGAAAAAAGCTTGGAGAGCCGGGAGTTCTGGCGCGTGCGGCGCGGCGTGTGGTGGATGCGGCGAACGGGCAGATTTCAAAGGCGCCTGAATAGAGAAAAGAGGGTTAATGGACAGGATTTATCTGACTGAAAAAGTAATTGTTACGCCGGGTGTGAAGAAGGCGGGGCGGCGGCTGATCGGGCTCGTCTGGCTGTATAAGCGCGAGGTTCTCATCGGTTTGTTTTGCACGTTGATTGCGACTGCGCTCTATAGTTCCACGCCACTTTTCGTTAAATACATAATTGATTCGATAACGCAGAAGAGGATGGACAAGGTTTCGCTCATCTGCGCTCTGATAGTCGGCGTTTTTCTCGTTCGCTGGGTGATAGCGTTCGGCAGCAACTACTTTATCACATTGGGCGGGATGAAGCTGGTTGAAAATCTCCGGAATTCGTCTTACAAGAGCATGCAGTCGATGTCGTTCGGGTTTTTCGAGAAGCGGCAGTCGGGCGAACTGATGTCGCGGCTGACGAACGACACGGCGGTTGTGCAGATGTTTGTCACCTCCGGGATCAGCGAAGCGGTCAGGATACCGATAGGAATAGCCACGGCGCTTGGCGTTGTGATATTTCTGAGCGCGAAGCTGACGATTATTGCGTTGCTGCTGCTTCCGGCGATTGCGTTCATTATATCCGTCGGCGGCAAGAAGATGAAAGTGGTAAGCCAGCGGCTTCAGGAGCGGGTGGCTGATTTCAACGCAGTTATTTATGAAGTCATAGGGTTGTTTCACATAGTTAAAATGTTCTCTATGGAGAAGTACGAACTGGACCGTTTCAAACGCGAAAATCGCGATACGATTCGGGCGACGATGAAGCAGGTTACAGTGCGCGCGTTTTATTCGCCGATGGTGGAGTTCCTCGGCGCATGCTGCCTCGCGATAATATTCTGGATCGGCGCGCACGATATCATTAAACACGTTCCTGATTTTATTACGCATAAACAACTGACGCTTGGCGATGTGGCGGCGCTTTTCCTGGGGCTGCAACAGATTTTCACGCAGGTGAATCACATCAATACTATTTTGCTGACGATGCAGCACGCTTATGCGTCCGCGGAGCGCACGTTCGAGATAATCGACATGGTTCCGGAAATACAGGACAAGCCGGACGCATTTGAGATTCCCGAGATCACAGGCCGCGTCGAGCTTGAAGACGTTCAATTTCAGTACAATCCTGAAGAGCCGGTGATTCGCGGCGTCAGCCTTAAGGTGGAGCCGGGAATGGCGGTGGCGCTTGTGGGGCCGAGCGGATCCGGCAAGAGCACGTTCGTTAAGCTTCTGCCGCGTTTCTACGACGTTATCGGCGGGAGCATAAAGATAGACGGGATCGACATCCGCGATGCCAAGATATCGTCCTACCGCAGGCATATCGGGATAGTGCCGCAGGAAACGCTGCTGTTCCGGGGGACGATCAAGGAAAACATCGCTTACGGCCGCATGGGCGCTACCGACGAGGAGATCGTCGAGGCGGCGAAGGCGGCCTACGCGCACGATTTCATCATGGAGACGCCGAACGGGTATGAAACGATGGTTGGCGAGCGCGGGATAACGCTGAGCGGCGGGCAAAGGCAGCGAATAGCTATCGCGCGTGCGATTCTGATGGACCCGAAGATTCTGATCCTCGACGAAGCGACGTCGAACGTGGACAACGCTTCCGAGGTTTACATTCAGCAGGCGCTGGAGAAGCTGATGAAGGGCCGCACAACGTTTGTGATCGCGCACCGGCTGAGCACTATCCGGAACGCCGATCTTATCGTTGTGCTCGATCAGGGGCGGATCACCGAGCGCGGCCGGCACGAAGAGCTATATAAGAATGAAGGCACTTACAGGCGGTTGTACGACCTGACGCAGACGCGGGATATATTCGGAGGCGCAACGGAGGCGGAAGCATGAGTCACAAACGGGCGGTCGGCATAATTCCGGCGAGGTACGAAGCGACGCGGTTTCCGGGCAAGCCGCTGTTTCCGATAGCGGGCAAACCGCTCATACAACACGTGTTCGAGCGTTGCGTGAAGGCGACAAAATTAGAGTCGGTGGTTGTGGCGACCGACGACGAACGGATATATAAGGTCGTCGAAGGGTTCGGAGGGCGCGCGGTGATGACGCGTTCCGACCATCCGACCGGCACGGACAGGCTGGCGGAGGTCGCGGGCGGCCTGGATTGCGATCTGCTCGTCAACGTGCAGGGCGACGAGCCGCTAATGGACCCGGAGCTTATAGATACGGCAGTGATTCGGTTCAGCGCCATACCGGATTTCAAGTTCGGAAGCGCAATGACGCCGATCGAAAACGAGGAAGACATCCAGAATCCGAATGTGGTGAAGACGGTGGTCGGCCAAAACGGGCAGGCGCTTTATTTCACGCGGTTCCCGGCTCCTTATCGGCGCAAGCTGACGACGGTGCCCGTCTATCAGCACATCGGGTTTTATGTTTACAGCCGCGAGTTTGTGATCGAGTATTCGAAAATGGCGCCGACGCCGCTTGAACAGACGGAATGTCTCGAACAGCTCCGCGCGCTCGAAAACGGAATCCGGATAGATATGATCGAAACGAAATACCGCGGCATCGGCGTCGACGCCCCAGAGGACGTCGCCCGCATCGAATGGGAACTCAAACGCATGAACGGCTGATGGGAGCAATAAATATAACCACGGAGACACAGAGGCGCGGAGAGTATAAAAGATGGAAACTTCAATGAGCCTGAAAGTACATTACGATCCGGACTCGGACGTCCTTTATATCGCAAGGCAGGGCGAAGAGGAAGAAACCGTGGAAATACAGCCCGGCGTAAATTTGGAGTTGAACAAAGAAAAAGAAATCATCGGAATTGAATTATTGAACGCTTCGAAGATATTCAAGGAAATAATCGGGCCTCTTCGCGAAAAAGCCGAAGTCGGATAAGATTCCTTTTTTGTTCGTATATCACAGTTATTTAAGTTATCTCAACGCCACATTTCCATGAACAATCCATGAGAATCCGGAACAGGATTTGACGGAATTCTGATGGCTTTTCCGCCGTGCCCCCCATTATCTTCTTTGCGATTAAGAATGCGTTGTGCGGTCCATAAGGCGGCACAGGCGTCCAGAATATCGTCTTTCTTAACGTCTTTCCTTTTGTACCCTTTGTACATTTTGGATATATTTTCGATGCTTAAACACGGAATTAATGACTGTTGTGAAAGTAAAAGGTCCTCTCTTTCTTTAATTCCCTCTGGTTTTTTCTTTGAATATGCTGCCGATTTGCAATTATTATTTTCGTCTTTATTCATTTCATAGAAGCACAATTCCGGATGTATTTCTTTGATAATCTTCTGACTTTGAGGGTTCATAAAATCATCGATTTCTTTTAATTTAGGGAGTAGGCTATAAGCCATAATAGATATTCCAATATTTTCAGGAGAACTCGCCCTGTTTATTTTAAGCGCCTCTTCATATGTCAACTTACCACCCGTTTGTTTCATCATTACAAGTACTTGTCTCACAGGAGGCGGAAAGACACTTGCTGCTTTAGGTGGTTTTAATAATTCCCTTGCTTCGGTGTCACATGTGCGACCACCGTGTTTGGCATGATCAAGCAAGCCGATAGGCATGTCCACAGCTATTACCTTATAATCAAGACCAAGTTGCATGACTTCTTCAGATTTATCAACGCATTCATGCTTAAAGGTTTTTTCTTTTGTTTCATAAGAAACAATGAACCAGCCTTTATGACATCCGTCAACTCCAGCTATCCATGCCATTTTAAGATTCCCTTTCAATTCGGCGGTCAATACCGAATTGACTATCTTTTATCTGTATCGAGCCGTTATTTCCACACCTGCGCAGTTATGCGCTCTTAGCGTATTCTTCTCGAAATATTATTTCTTTCCGGATCGTTTACGGGTAATGAACGACAGCCTTCGCGCTTTTCAACTTCCCTTGCCAGCCGGAGGCATCAACAACATACGAAACTGCCTCTCTTAAGGCAGGCTTCGCATTTACATCAAGTCTGTAAATAAGCTGGCATCCTATAGTATTGCCATTGGGCGGCCATTGAACTTTTGTTACGCTGTATCCAAGTCGCAACGCATCTTCTCTTATTTTCTTTGCAGACGGTTCTTTCGCAGCATTGGCCGGGTCGCCGATTTCATCGGCGCCAACAGCAAGCCAAACAAGAAACGGTTTGTCTTTTTGCAGACGGCCAAGGAACCCGAGAATTTCATCCCATTTTATATCGGGGGGATCAATGAGAAGGAAATCAGCATTGACGGCATCTTCTTCTCCCGGCGCCGCGGGTCTTGGGAAAATGGAATGTTCATTTCCGTATATCGTCATCAGGTTTTCGATGACTTTTGGGGAGAGATCCCATAGAGACATGCGCGCTGTTTTGCCCTTGTAGCCACACATATCCCAAGCAATCAAGGATGATCCAGGATACATGCCGTTTAATAAAACGGGTCGTCCTTGGAGATACCAATCGCACCATAATTCTACGTGGCGATTACCACGAAGAGAATCAATGCGTGGTTGCAGTTTCCCAATCCCATATATCCATTCAAATGTTTCTCTTTGATTGCTTTTAAGTAGAGGAATTTGTGCATAGCCAGCGTATGTGTCTGCGTACAGGAATTCCTTTCTCTCATGCGTATCAAGAACTATATCCAGCGCTGCAATTAATGCTACATGTTTGACAACGTCACCCTGATTTCCTGCTTTCCTCCAGTGATCATACGCATTGGTCATTTGTCTGCCTCTAAACTCTTCAAATTCATTTAGCTCGGATAAAATTGTAGGGATACAATACTCATTGGATCATCCCTCCGCATTTCAATTGTTTCTATTTCTTATCATATCATATATTCTCTCAAGAAATAAGTTTCTCTGTTCTTCCGCAAATAAAACATTTTATTTTCGAACACACCATTCTCTCAAAACGGCATTGTAATATGAGCACAAGGGCATGGAAAGATATGGCAAAATCGGCGCTCCAGCTTTACATCGAGCAAGCGGCGAGGTGGATGAGAGCGTCGTCGGAGAGGACGGCGGCGCCTTGGAGTCGGCCGGTGGCGAAGAACATGTTTTCGCCTGCGCTGGCGCCGCCGACGCGGAATTTGTGGGCGGGCGCGAGTTTGATGGATTTTAGCGCCGAGCGGGCGTCGTCGAGAGTCGGCTTTTTCGAGGCCGGAACTATTAACTCGCGCTCTATGCGGATGAGCGTGTCGAACGCGTGTCCGCGAACGATTTTCCTGACGTATTTGTAAAGAATGCCTCTGTCGGCAAAGAGGTCGAGGAACCAGTTGTCGCGGTCCTGAAACGCGATGAGGCCGACCTGCTGTCGTTTCACAGGGAAGCGCGGCGGGAATAGCTGCATGGCGGAATCCCAGAACTCGTAAAGGTCGTGGAGGTCAAGGGTTTTCGTGCTCGCTCCGGAAAATCCGAACTGGCGGACGATATGCTCCCAGACTTTTTTCTGGTCCACGCGGACTTCGCGGTCCGAGCGCAGAGAATGGACGGCTTCGGCCATTTTTAGCCGGCGCAGGCTGCCGAATCCGAAGTCGCAACGGATGAAGTTCTTTTTATCTTCAGGAATGGGGTTCTTTTTGTCGCGCACGCAATCCCAGCGATGGACTTCGACGCAACTCGATGGCAGCTCGACTTCGCGGCCGGCGGGAATGATCGAGCCGGCGTTGACGATGCGGTTCTGTGCGCCGCCAAGGAGTGTTTCGCCGTCGAGGACGACGGCGCGCTGCGCTGTCTGGTTGACGATCCGCGCCCGGTCCATGGCGCCGGTTTCATAGACTGCGATGCCGCCGGTTTTGAGGCCTTCTTCAAGCGTGAGCGGCTCGTCGGCGGCTGTATCGGCTTCCGGCAGTATCAAACAGACAGGAAATATCCACAGGCCCTGATAGGCTGATCCGTCTTTGACGATGACGCCGTCGAGAAAGTGCGCAAGTGTCGGCATGGAGTAATTATAACGGAACAGGATATTTGAGGAAAAACCTTTTGAAAAAGGTTTTTCCTCAAACTCCTTTTCCAAAACTTTTCGGCAGGGGCCACAGGTTTATCAAGTGAGAAATAGTTTGTTGTTTGATGGAGAGATGATTATCCGGCACGTCGACCTCAAACTCCTTTCCCAAAGCTTTTCGATAGGGGCCACAGGGGAATCGGGTGTGAAAACCAGGCGTTATGTTTAAGGAAACGCAAACCCGGAATGAATGTTCGTTGACACTTCATTCGGGGGTACGGTAAGATAACGGAACTGCGCGCGCGCGCACATGGCATGAAAATGGGAGGCGAATATGGCGAGTAAGTACAAGGGATACATGGGCAACAATCTGAAGGTGAATTTAAGCACGGGTGAAATAACGGAGTTTGACATAACGGACCGGGACCGCGAGTTGTACATCGGCGGGAAGGGCCTGGCGACGAAGATGCTGATGGACATGCAGAAGGCGGGGATAGACCCGCTGTCGCCGGAAGCGATGCTGATAGTCAACACCGGGCCGCTGACGGGGAGCAACGCGCCGTGCACGAGCCGTTTCAACGCGGCGGCGAAGAGTCCGCTCACGGGCGCGATCGGGACGGCGAACTGCGGCGGCAGTTTCGGGATACAGCTAAAGAAATGCGGTTACGACGCGATAGTGATAACCGGCAAGGCGGACAAGCCTGTTTACATAGACATAACCGACGGCAAGGCGGAGATAAAGGACGCCGCGCATTTGTGGGGAAAAGACACTGAGGAAACTCAGGAGGCGATGGACGCGAAGGCGGGCAAGATAGTGATCGGGCCGGCGGGCGAGAACATCGTGAAATACGCATGCGTGATCTCGCAGGAGCGCGCGCTGGGCCGCTGCGGGATGGGCGCGATCATGGGGTCGAAGAATCTCAAAGCGGTGCAGGCGAAGGGCACGATGAAGATTCCTGTGGCCGACGCGGAAGGATTGAAGAAGGCGATACAGTACTGGACTAAGACGCTGAAGGAGCATCCGCTCACTGGCGACGTGCTGCCGAAGTACGGCACGGCGAACATGGTGAACAAGATCAACATCAGCAACGTGTTTCCGACACGCAACTTCAAATACGGGCATTTCGACAAGGCGGAAGACATCAGCGGCGAGCGGCTCGCGGAAAAATATCTCGTCAAAAACATGGGCTGCATTTCGTGTCCGATCCGTTGCGGCCGTGTGGTCGAGGTTGGCGGCAAGAACGTGAAGGGGCCGGAGTTCGAGACGGTCGGGCTGTTCGGGTCGAACATTCTCAACAACGATCTCGGGCTGATAAATAAATGGAACCGGCAGATGGACCTGCTGGGGATGGACACGATAAGCGCGGGGAACACCATCGGGTTTGCGATGGAATTGACAGAACGCGGGCTGCTGAAGTCGGACCTGAAGTTCGGGCAGTTCGAAGCGGTAGGAAAGATGCTGGACGACATCGCATACCGGCGCGGCGCGGGGAACGATCTCGCGGAGGGCACGCGGGCGATGGCGCAAAAGTTCGGAGGCATTGAATACGCGATACAGGTTAAGGGGCTTGAGATGGCGTCTTACGATCCGCGCGGGGCGGTTGGACTCGGGCTGGGCTATGCGACAGCGAACCGGGGCGCCTGCCATCTGAACGCGGGCTATATGCTGTTCATGGAGCGGCTGGCGCCGATCAACATGGACCCGTATTCGATCGGGGCGAAACCGGCGATGACGATTTTTCAGCAGAACATATTCGAGGCTGTTAGTTCGTCGGGCAACTGCCTTTTCACGACGTATGCGATCATGGCGAAGCCGACGTTCAAGATCAAGCCGTTCGGGATATTGTCGAAGATAATCACGAAAGTGTTGGCGCTGTCGGGGCCGGTGATGGACCAGACGGGCAAGCTGCTGCCGTGGGGGATGCCGATACATTTGCCGCTGATGATTCCGCAGACGCTTGTCATCAGCAAACTTACCGGAATGAATATGAAGCTCGGCCATTTCCTGCAGGCTGGCGAGCGCGGCTTCAATATCGAGCGTATGTTCAACCTGCGGGAGGGCGTCGACGCGAAGACGGACGTTTTGCCGGACCGGTTGCAGAAGGAATGCCAGGACCCGAAGCGGCCTGAAACGCGCGTGCCGCTTGAAAAAATGCTGCCGCACTATTATAAAGTCCGCGGCTGGGACAAGGCCGGCGTTCCGACCGCCAGGAAATTGAAGAAGCTTAAGATAGAAACAACATCGGTGTGAATGTGAACGAGCCATTGGTTAAAGTAAAATTTTACGCGGGTCTGAGAGCGAAAGCCGGCGAGGAAAAGATAGAATGTCACGCGGCGAAGGTGAAGGATGTTCTTCACATATTGCGCGATAAATACGGGCCCGATTTCAACAAGGCGCTCAACTCCTGCCATATTTATCTGAACCACGACAGCATAGCGTTTCTGCACGGACCGAACACGAAGCTAAAGGAGGGGGACGTGCTGCATATCCTTCCTCCGACCGGCGGCGGTTGAACGGCCGGAAACAGAGAAAAACAGACAGAGTGATTCCCGACACCGTGTCCTATGGCAATAAGGACTGATTCAAACTATAATTAAATTAAAAGAAATAAGCGCTTTGCCAATTTGAATTGTGGATATATTAAGACAAAAAGCTTTCTGAACGGGGGAACCATTATGTTTGACAGAATTATCTCCGATCCTAATATATGCCATGGCCAAGCATGCGTAAAAGGCACGCGGATTCCCGTGTTTGTTGTTTTAGACGCTCTGGCGGCGGGAATGACGGCGGAGCAGATTGTCGCCGAGTATCCGCCTCTGGCGAAAGAGGATGTTCATGCATGCATTTTGTATGCTTCATTGATAGCCAGAGAAGAAGAAGTTCCATTGAGCGTTTGAAGCATGAAATTTATTACAGACGCGAATATTCCCAAATCGCTCGTTAATAGATTAAGTTCCAAAGGTTATGACATAGTTGATATGCGGGATTTTCTTCCGGACGCCTCGCCGGACAGCGAAGTCTATTCAGAAGCGTTAAAACAAAATCGCACAATCATTACACGAGACAAACATTTCGGAAACATACTTGTATATCCGCCTCAAAACACTTCGGAGTTATCATTCTACGGATGAAAGGCATGAACTCGGAAACGCTTACTGAAGCGCTTGCTGATTTTCTCATTAAAGTCGGCGATGATGATTACAAAGGAAAGATTTATGTGGTCGAAAACAAAAAGTATCGCAAATGGGAAGCAAATTGGCGATGAGACCTGCGCCTGAAATATTTGACTATCGCCGAAAGAATATGCTAAATTCTATCATTGTTAGACAAGGCGGGCGATTGGCCCGCGATTTTCGCGAGAGGTGAATCAATGTTAAGGAAACGAGTAATCGGGGTGGCGGTATGTCTGGCATTGTTCGCGAACGTGATGGCGTTCGGAGCGGCGAAGCTCAAGGACCCGGTCGAAATAATAAAGAAGGCGAAGGCGAGGTCGCTGAGTCTCGACAGCTACAGCTATAACTGCGTAAAAGAGGGATGGGACTTCGAGATGGAGAAGACCGCTCAGGCGACAAATTCCGTCTCAGGCGAAGCGAAGGGCAGCGTTATCGCTAAAAAATTCGCCGGCGACGTGAAGGAAGTCAAGACCGAGCCGAAATACATGAAATACGATGTGGATTTCAAATTCAAGAAACCATATCTCGTGCAGATGTTCATAAAGCAGTCGGATTATCTGCCATCCGTGCTTCAGAAATCCACAATGACTTTCAATCCGCTCAAGGACGAGAACAATTTCTACGTCAAGGCGAAGTATGTGCCGCTGGGAATCAAGCGAGGCACCGACTCGGTGTCGGGAAATTATTTTTACTCGACGATGCACATGAATTATATGAAGATCGACAATCTGATGAAGAACATGAAGCCGGTTCTCGCCGGAATCGAGAAAATCAACGGTCGCGACGCATACAAAATTGTTTTCAATTTTCCGAAGGATAAGAAGATCAAGCCTTCGCCGGTGAATTACGACACGTGGGGAGTTCCGAAACAGGTGGTTTGGAGATTCAAGGACGAGATCGACGAATTTTCGCGCGGCAACATAAGCAAAGTGGTGTATTTCTTCGATGTGGACACGCTGGACATGGTGGCGAGCGACTGCCTGCAGGCGAACGGAGAAAAATACTTTCACAAGGAATGGCGGGATTTCAAAGTTAACAATCTGAAGGAATCTGACTTTTGACCGGCAGCCGCCGGAAACTGGCTTAAACAAAGCCGCCGGGGCCAGACAGGTCGCGGCGGTTTTTTTTTGGGCGTTTTAAACAGTTTGGCGAACGAAGCCGAACGCCGGAAGCGTGAGTTGAAAATGTTGACTTTATATGGAAATACTGGTAGAAAATTGAGGTTGTGTAATTTTTAACAAACAACATTAATTAAGATCGTCGGGGTCTCGCGTGCTTTTTGGCCGGGATTCGAGATTAAAGACGATCCAGCTACGGAGGCGGACGGCGCGCGGCCGGTCCGCCGAGGAAAGGCAACGGGGCATGCATCATGAAACAATTGTTGACAGGAAATGAAGCGATAGCCCGCGGAGCGTGGGAAGCGGGCGTGTGTTTCGCGTCGGCCTATCCGGGAACGCCGAGCACGGAGATCACCGAGGTGATCAGCGGCTATAAAGAGATTCACGCGGAATGGGCGCCGAATGAGAAGGTGGCGCTCGAGGCCGGAATCGGAGCGTGTTTCGGCGGCGTGCGGACGCTGGTGTGCATGAAGCACGTCGGCCTGAACGTCGCGGCGGACCCGTTCTGCACGTTGAGCTACACCGGCGTGTCGGCGGGTCTCGTGCTATTGTGCGCGGACGACCCGGACATGCACAGCTCGCAGAACGAGCAGGATAACCGCTACTATGCGCGGCTGGCCAAGGTTCCGATGCTTGAGCCGTCCAGCAGTCAGGAAGCGAAGGATTTCATCAAACTCGCGTTTGAGTTGAGTGAAGAGTACGACACGCCGGTTCTGGTGCGTGTGACGACGCGGATCAGCCATTCGCGCGGGATCGTCGATCTCGGCGAGCGTGTCGAGTTCGCGCGGAAGCCGTTCAAATCGGACCCGCAGAAGTACGTCATGGTGCCGGTGAATGCGCGCATGCGCCACAGGGTCGTTCTCGAACGCCAGAAGAAGTTCGCCGAGTTCAGCGATAACACGCCGTTGAACAGGATCGAGCCCGGCGAAGGCGATATCGGAATCATCTCGGCGAGCGTCGCCTACCAGTACGCGCGCGAGGTATATCCGAACGCGCCGTTCCTGAAAATCGGATTCACGAATCCGATGCCGAAGAATCTGATAAGAGAATTTGCAAAAGATAAAAAGCAGATATACGTCGTCGAAGAGCTCGAACCGTTCATGGAAGAGCAGATCGCGGCGATGGGGATACCTGTGACCGGCAAGGAAAAACTGCCGGACTACGGCGAGTTGAATCCTGATGTCGTGCGAGGCGGTTTCATCGAGCAACGGACGGCGCATCCGGTGGAGGACATAACCGAGCTTCCGAAGCGGCCGCCGAATCTGTGTCCTGGCTGTCCGCACCGTGGGTTGTTCGCGGCGATCAAGCCGCTGAAGCCTGTGATTTTCGGCGACATCGGCTGCTACACGCTGAGTGTGCTGCCGCCGCTGAGCTCGCACGATTCATGCGTGTGCATGGGCGCGAGCATCGGCGTTTCCTACGGATACGGAAAGGTCGGCGGCAACGAGGACCGGAAGAGCGTCGGCGTGCTCGGCGACTCGACGTTTCTGCACAGCGGCCTGACCGGCGTTCTCGAAATGGCTTACAACAAAGGCGTCAACACGGTAATCATATTGGATAACAGGACGACGGCGATGACCGGCGGACAGAACCACCCGGCGACGGGCAAGACGCTGAAGGGCGAGGAAACGAATTCTGTGGACCTCGCGGCGCTTTGCAAGGCGCTGGGAGTCAGCCGTGTGTTCACAGTCAACCCGCTGAACCTGAAAGAGACCCGCGAAGTTGTGAAGCGCGAAATGGCGACTGAGGAGCCGAGCGTTGTGATATCGAGCGAGCCGTGTCCGCTGATTTTCCGGAAGAGGAGCGCGCCGTTCGTTGTCGACGAGGAAAAGTGCAAGGAATGCGGCGCGTGTCTGCAGATCAATTGCCCCGCGGCGACAAAGCGCGGCGAGAAGGCGTTCATAGTGAATCATCTTTGCAACGGCTGCGGAGTCTGCGCGCAGTTGTGCAAGTTCGACGCTATAGTCAGAACCGAGGCGCCCGCGAAGGCGTGAGCGCGAAAAAAGAATTCGGAGATAAATCATCATGGCGACAGCAACCAAGGAAGATATGAACATTCTGATAGTCGGAGTGGGCGGGCAGGGGATAATACTCGCCAGCCGTATAATCTCGCAGGCGTTTGTCGAAGCGGGATATGACGTAAAGCAGTCAGAAGTGCACGGGATGGCGCA
>JBAYJY010000013.1:0-47633 GCA_041664945.1 bacterium
ATGCTCGCCTTGTTTCAGTTGCAGGAGGCGTCCGAGAAGGCGGCGGTCCACGGTTCGCCGCGCGCGGTCGCGCCCGGCGTGGCGAGGTTCGTCCTGCTGCTCGCCGCCGGATTTCCGCTCTTCTTCCTCGCCGTCCCGCGCTATCAGACCCACGCCCTGACCGACCTGCCGATCTCCGGCCGTCTCCGGGAAACCGTCTCGAAGTACAGCGGCGGCCTCATGTATCCGCAACCTCCGAACAGCGGCGCGATGGTCGACATGCCGTTCGACAGCGTCTCCGCGCAGCAATACCTGACGGGCGGTGAGGCCTATTTCGGCTTCGTTCAGGACTTCAGCCTCAACAGCCGCGGCAGGCTGTCCGATAAAATCGTCATGCGCGTCAAAACACCGCGCGCCATCTACCACCGCGGCCTCGTCTTCGACACTTTCAGCGGCGCCGGCTGGTCCATTTCAGACATCAAGGGCAAGCATGTCGTCGCCTCCGGTCGGTACAGCATGTTCGACCTTAGGAAGACGGGCGACGAAGCTTACCACTCCGCTTTCATAGACACCGAATTGGTTTATTCCTCATATTACCTCGAACGCGACATGCCCAACATGATATACGCGCCCTACAGGCCGGACATGGTGTTCTTCCCGATTTCGCAACTCGTGCTGGATAAAAACCTCTCGGTTCGCGTGCCCGCCCTATTGCTGAAAGGCACCGTTTACACCGTCGTCTCAAGCGTCCCGTCCACAAGTCTGAACCTGCTAAGCCGCGTGCCCGCGCAGCCCTGCGCGCAATCGATGGAGGCCTATTGCTCTCAAGCAAATATCACGCCGCGCATCCGCGCCCTCGCCCGCTCCATCACCTCGGGCTCTCCGTTTCTGCTCGAAAATATTATTAAAATCGAGAACTACCTTTTAGACAACTACAAATACGACATCAACGCGCCTGTCGCGCCTCCCGGCCGCAACGCGGTCGACTTTTTTCTCTTCGACTCGAAACGCGGATTCTGCGAACATTTCGCGAGCGCTCTCGCTCTGCTCGCCCGCGCCGAAGGCATCCCGTCCCGCGTCGTGACCGGCTTCGCGCCCGGCGAATACAACCCTTTCTCCGGCTACTTCGAGGTACGCGGCTCTGACGCGCACGCCTGGGTCGAAATCTACTTTCCTGTCGCCGGATGGATGACTTTCGATCCCACTCCGGCCAGTCCGCTCGGCCCCGTGCTCATGAAAGAAACTACGCCTCTTTCATTCTTCCTCGATAAATATTTCGTTTTCGCGGCAGTGAAGGGCATAGCGACATGGAATAAATTCAAGTTCAAATACGGCGCGTTCTTCAGCATGGTCGGAATCGCATTCGGCGTTCTGTTCGCATTCGCCGCGTTGACTATGCTTTTTATGCGCGGAGGCATAAGGCGCGCCGCGCTCGAACGCGACCCGGACCGCCTTCCAGACCGCAACCGCGATGTCGCGCGCATCATGAACAAACTGATCCGGCGCCTCGCCGCGCCGCGCTCCAGCTCCGCCGCCGAACTCGAATCCACGTTCCCGGAACCGTTGCGCGAAAGCTACAGACGCCTCGCCGATATCTATAACCGCGCCGCTTTCAGCGCCGACGAAATCTCCGACGCTGAACTCCTCGAAGCCCGCGGGTTGCAGAAGGAATTGATGAAAAAGTAATGAAAAAAACCAGTAGCGCGCGGCGAGTAGCGAGAACTCAGGAAAAAGATAGAATATGAAGACTGGCAACTGGTAGTTGAGGGGAAGAAAAAACAAGCTCCTGGCGGTTGGGAGACAGCAAAAACGGTTTTATTAGGAAAAAAAATGGCGACCTCTCCGGGCCGCCATTTTGATCTTATTACATTTGTTCTTCTTATTTCTTAAGCTTTTTCTGTATTTCGCCTTTTGCTTTTCTGTCTATCGTCTACTATCTGCTTCTTTTCCCTATGTCCTCGCTACTCGCTACCGGTTACTTTCCTTTGAAGTCCGCTTTGCGCTTTTCGAGGAACGCCGTGATGCCTTCGCGCGCGTCTTCTGAAGCGAGAACCTTGAGGAAATTCTCGCGTTCGATGCTTAGTCCGGTCTCAAGGTCGGTCTCCACTCCGCGGTTCACGCAGTCGAGAATGCACTTCGTCGCCACAGGCGCGCGCGTTGCTGTCAGTTTCGCGATCTCTTCGGCCTCGGCAAGCGTCGTGCCGTGCGCGCAGAGCTTGTCCGCAAGACCGATCTCCACCGCTTCCGCCGCTTTGATATGTTTTCCGAAGATCATCAACTCGATCGCCTTCGACTTCCTGATAAGGCGCGCCATGCGCTGTGTGCCGCCGTAGCCCGGCAGGATTCCGAGATTCGATTCGGGCAGTCCGATGATCGCGTTCTCGTCGATGAGCCGGAAGGTGCAGGCGAGCGCGAGTTCGCAGCCGCCGCCGAGCGTGATTCCGTTGATCGCCGCGATAACCGGAACGCCGAAGCTCTCAAGCCGCGAGAACGTTTCCTGCCCGCGCTTTACGAATGCATTCGGATCGTTTCCGAAACCCGCTTTCAGGTCCGCGCCCGCGCAGAATGCCTTTTCGCCTGCGCCCGTGATGATAATCGACTTAACGTCGACGTCGCCCGCGTATTCATCCATAACCGCGTTTAGCTCGATGATGATCGTCGCGTTCAGCGCGTTCACCGGCGGCCGGTTCAGCGTTATCTGCAGCCAGCTCTCTTTTTTCTCTACTATAAGCGTTTCGTAAGCCATTTTAATTTCTCCTCTTCATTTTGAATTCAACTGATGCCCGTGCGATTTTAGCATTTTCGCTCGGCATTAGTCAATGTGAGAGGCAGTTGTTTGTAACCTTAACGCCTCATCTCGTTGTTATTCCATCTCTTTTTTTGTCATTCCGAGTTAAGCGAGGAATCTTCAATTAAACAACAATATGAAAAATTTTATCAAGATTTCTCTCTTCACTCGAAATGACAACCGAGGGCGTTACCAATCAGCCCCTCCCCATCCCCGCAGTTGCTTTGTGGCTTTCGTCCTTATTTTCTTGAATTTTTCAGCGCCGCCAACTAAAATGCTTCCATGTTCTCAAGAGTTTATTCGGCAACGACGCTTGGCGTCGACGCGTATGTCGTCGAGGTCGAAGTCGATATCGCATCCGGCATGCCCTCGCAAACGACGGTCGGACTGCCCGACGCCGCGGTGAAGGAATCCCGCAGCCGCGTGTGGTCCGCCATCCTTAATTGCGACTTCTCTTTCCCGAACGAGCGCGTCACGTTCAACCTCGCGCCCGCCGACACCCGCAAGGAAGGCCCGTCCTTCGATCTCCCTATGGCGCTCGGCGTTCTCGGCGCTCAAAGCTCGGTCGACATATCAGCCGGAAAAGATCTGCTTTTCATCGGCGAACTGGCGCTCGACGGAACGCTACGGCCCGTCAGCGGCGTGCTTCCTATCGCGCTCATGGCGCGCGACGAGCCGCGCTTTCGCGGCATCGTGCTCCCGAAAGAAAATGCGACTGAAGCGGCGCTTGTTGACAATGTTTCCATTTTCCCCGCCGGCTCGCTCGAAGAGGTCATCCTTTTCCTCGAAGGCCGCAAAACCATCGAGCCGTTTCCGAATACCGGCTTCGACCTGCAGGAACAGCCTAACACGCTCGACAAGGATTTCTCAGACGTTAAGGGGCAGGAACACGCGAAGCGGGCTCTCGAAATCGCGTCGGCGGGCAACCACAACGTGATAATGATCGGGCCGCCCGGCGGCGGCAAAACCATGCTCGCGAAACGGCTGCCGACAATTCTGCCGCGCCTCTCGCGCGAGGAGGCGCTCGAAGTCACGAAGCTTTACAGCATCAACGACATGCTGCGCGCCGGACAGGACATAGTGCGCGCCCGCCCATTCCGCGCCCCGCACCATACAATCAGCAACGTCGCCCTCATCGGCGGCGGCTCGTTCCCGAAACCCGGCGAGGTCAGCCTCTCACACCACGGCGTCCTCTTCCTCGACGAACTAACCGAATTCAAACGCGACGTGCTCGAAGTGCTCCGCCAGCCGCTCGAAGACGGAACGGTCACCATCTCGCGCGCGTCGACCACGCTCACCTTCCCGGCCTCTTTCGTGCTCGTCGCCGCGATGAACCCCTGCCCGTGCGGCTGGTATGGCGACTATGTTCATCCCTGCTCCTGCAACGCGACACAGATTCAGCGCTATATGAAAAAAGTTTCCGGCCCGTTGCTCGACCGGATTGACATACACTGCGAAGTCCCGCGTCTCGACCCCGACAAACTGACCGCCGCGCCGACCGGCGAGTCTTCCGAAACCATACGCGCCCGCGCGAACGAAGCCCGCGAGCGGCAACTGCGCCGCTACCGAAACGAGCCGATTTTCTCTAACGCCGAACTGAACGCGCGAATGATGCGCGAACACTGCACGATGCCCGCCGAAGCGGAAGACCTGCTGAAGAATGCCATAAAAAAACTCGGCTACACCGCGCGCGCCTACGACCGCGTTCGCAAACTCTCCCGCACAATCGCCGACCTCGCCGGCCGCGACGACATCCGCATCGAAGACGTCGCCGAAGCCATCACCCTGAGAAGTTTGGACAAAAAATATATGGTGTGAGGCTTTTGTTTTTATAGAAATAATATAATGTGAAATAGCATGAACAAAAACAAAGAAGATATTATCGAACTGTGCAGGGGTCTTACCGCTGTTCTTTTGTCGTTCCTGTTGCTGATTCCTGCTTTTATATATTTTGACTTTATGGGAAAATATGGATTCCCTATTTTTTTGATTGGTTGCCCCATCATCTCTTATAAGATTGTTTATTTCCTGTGGAAACCTAAACCTAAAAAGAATAATGACGGCGACATAAAAAACTAAATTCATAACTTGAAGGAAACACAGGCTTAAAAACAAGTTGAATTGGGTGCCACCCACAACCATGTTGTGGGTGAGGCAGAAAACACAAAGCTGAAAATTTATGAAAACCAGTCAGCCGGTAAATCACAGAAAATATGTTAAAAAACTCAACTTCCCAAATAACTTTCATGAACTTACTTTTTCATGTTACAGAAACCTTGATCTGCTAGAACCTGAAAGAGCCTGCTTAAGTCTTGAACGGGCTATTGTTCGGGCATGTGACAAGCTTGAATACGGAGTCTTTGCCTATGTATTTATGCCTAATCACGTTCACCTTTTGGTGAAACCTTTAAATTACGAATATTCGATTTCGGACTTTCTTAAGTCGGTGAAACAATCAACCGCCCGGAACGAATTGAAATATCTAAGAGAAAACGAACCGGACATGGCGAAGAAGCTGCTTACTTATCAGAATTGTGAAAAATACAGGTTTTGGAAGGACGGCGGCGGTTATGACAGGAATATTATTAACGAAAACACTCTCGAAAAGGCAATGAATTACATACATAACAATCCTGTGAAAAAAGAGTTTGTGAAACACGCGATTGATTGGAAATGGTCCAGCGCAAGAGCATGGATAGAAAACAGGCAAGGCGTTATTCCTATAATGAAAGGGCAACTGTTGTATAGCTCACCCACAACAGGGTTGTGGGTGGCACCCGGATAAGAGATAAAAGCATTTTACTGAAATATATGGACTCCTAATTACATACATCGCCAATCAAACCCTGAACCATCAAAGTCCATTCTCGAATCTTCGACATAAAGCATGTAAAAGTTGCTCTTGCCGTCACCCTGTTTTAGCAAGTCGGAATTTGGTTTCAGAAATTGAGTATATATGAAGTTCTCAACAAACCAATCATCTTCTTCGCGATAGGGAATCAGCTTTTGTTTTTCTTTGTCGAAGAATGCCAGTTTTAAAGGAACGGAATTCCCATCAACGCCAGTGATCGTTTTTTTAATATAAGCTTTCCCTATATCTTCTTGTGTCAATTTTGATTTCAGCAATTCCGCTACAACGAAACCGCAATAGTTTCCGTTATAGACGGTTAATCCTATATGATTGAATTGTTTTATTATTTGAGTATTATCCGGAAGGGCAACGTTAGTCATTCTTTTTGAAAACGCATACATTCGAAGATCGTTTGGAATAACTCCGCCAAATGGATAGAAAAGTATAACGCCGACAATTGCAACCGAAAGCAGCACAACTATAAAAAGACAACCCTTTCTTTTAGTTGCCCTTTTATTTTCTTCCATTAAAACTCCTGATATTCGGCTTAGCGCTTCTCAGAGAATAATCTGCCGCGTGGGTGTTGCGTTTTGGTTTTCGTCGCCCTGAAGGGTTTCCGGCGGGAACCAGACCATGACGCTTGTGCCCTGCCCCACCTTGCTGTCTATGAAAATGCGGCCGCCGTGGCTGCTCTCGACCACCCGCGAACACATTGACAGCCCGAGTCCGACCCCGGCGCTTTTCTTTGTGAAGAACGGGTCGAAAACGTGCTCGAGATCTTCCGGCGGTATGCCCGGCCCGGTGTCCTCGACCGCGAACCCGACGCCCCCCTCGGCGCCCTCCATTATGACCGACCGGATGCGCAGCGAGCCGCCCTTCTCCCCGATCGCCTCGATCGCGTTCTTTATCAGGTTTATGAACAACTGCCTCATCTGAACTTCGTCGACAAAAAGGTATCTCGTGCGCTCGTCGTATTCGGTCTCCACCGCGATGTTATTATCCTTAATCGACGCCCCGAGCAGAACAAGCACATGTTCGATGACGTGTATGATGTCCACCTTGCGGCGTTCGGGTTTCGCGCCGCCCGCGAAGTCCAGAATCTGCTTTAGGATTTTTTCCATGCTTTCGACTTCGGTGGCGATGATGCGCGCGTAGCGGGCTTCTTTCGTTTCGCCCTCGAAGATGCGTGTCAGGCGGCGGGCGAAACCGCCGATGGAGACGAGCGGGTTGCGCAGCTCGTGCGCGATGCCGGCCGAGAACTCGCCGAGCGTGGCGAGCGTTTTCGTGCGCACCAGCATGTCCTGCGCGTCGACGAGCCGCTTGTTCGTTTTTTCGAGATTTTCATAGAGACGGCTCATCTCGATCGCGCTCGCCGCGTGGTTCGCGAATATCTGCAGGAACTCGACCTGCTCTGTAGTGATCTGGTTCCTGTTTACGAGGTTATCGACCACCATGACGCCGACGACGTCGTGTTTTGCGATGAGCGGCACTGTGGCGAAAGTCGTGAATCCTACCGAGGCGAGCAGCGACTCCTCGCTGCCGGCGGGCGATTTGTAATCCGTTACATTGAATGAGTTTTGTTCGAGAATCGTGTGCGCGAGAATTCCTTTTTCGGAGCGCAGAGGAATGCGGGCGCCTTTTATCATGCGGTCGATCTCGAACCCGGCGTTTTTGTTGAACTGTCCGTATTCCATGACGACTTCGTTGAGCGTTTTTCCTCGCGGGTCGATCGCGTTCCAGTGTTTTCCGGCGTCTTCGGGCCGCAGCGGGCCGACCGCCATTTTGCCCGAGATGAAAGACCCGTTTTCATCGGTCAGGAACAGCAGCGCGCGGTTGAAGCCGAGCCCCTGCGCCATTGTCACACTTGTGAGAATGATGTACAGCAGATCTTCGAGCGCGACTGTGCCGCGCATGATGTTCGATATCTCAAGAAGCAGCGAAAGCTCGGTGATCCTGACGTCCTTGTCGGCGTAGAGGCGCGCGTTTTCGATCGCCATCGCGACCTGCGTGCCTATGACAGAGACGAGGCCGATATCCTCTTCGCCGAACGGAACAGACTCGTCGCCCAGCAGCGGCATCTTGTCGAACACGCCGAGCGTGCCGATAACCTTGTCCTTTACGATCAGAGGAACGCAGATCGCGGAACTGATCGTAGTGCCGACGAGGTCAGCGAACGTTTCATTTGAATTGTTGAGGTTGGTCTTAATGAGCGGCCTGCGCTGAAGCGCGCATTCGCCCGCGATTCCGGCGCCGAGTCCTACCGCGCTTTTTTCCGCCGAATCCTGCGAAATGCCGTACGAGCCCTTGATTTCAAGCAGCCCGTTTTCCATGTTGAGAATCCGGAGAACGCAGCCGCGCGTCGAGAGGTGCTCTGCGCAGGTGCGCGCTATGATGGACAGCAACTCGTCGAGATCGCGCACGGAGTTGACGATCTGGCCGACCTGATGGATGATCGCCATCTCCCGGAAGCCCTTGATCACTTCCTCGTACAACTGCGTGTTGCGCACCGCGCCGACAAGCTGCGTCGCGACAAACAACATGAACTTCTGCTCGGTATCCGTGAAATCATAGGGATTGAGCATCTGAACGTTGAGAACGCCGACGAGTTTGTCCTCGGCAGTCATCGGCACGCTGAGAATGGCGCGGCAGCGCTCGGGCCCCGCGTACGGGATTTTCCGGAAGCGGTCGTCCTCTTCCGTTTCGCGCAACACGATCAGCTTCCTCTGCTGCGCCGCCTGCCCGGTGATACCCTCGCCAAGCTCAAGAGAAACGCCTTCGAAGTCGCCCGCGCACGCCCCGCGGCTCGCCTTCAGCCACAACAAGCCTTCCTCGAACAGCCAGATCGAGCAATCGTCCGCGGCGACGATCTCCATCACCAGATCTATTATGTCGTTCAGTATGGATTCGATGCCGCGGGAGGACTGTATAACCTCGCCGACGGCTGTTATGATATCAAGCCCTATTGGAAGCCGGTCATTTTTCATCTGTTCAGGCATTCTTCCCGCCCCCAATTTCAAGTATAATTAGTATATTACTTATCGTTCCCGGATGTAAACAGTTGTTTCGCCGCAATCCGCGGCTTGACAGAAACAACTCCGGTGAACTTTAATTTAATAAACGCCGGACGCAGCGAAAAACGCTCGCCGCGCACGCTCAGGAGGTCGCCATGAGAACAATTAAAGATACGCCCCGGAGCATCGTCGAGAACAGGAAATTCCATTTCGGAATTTTTAAAACGGAATTCAGCGATCTTAACTTCGCCGACATCGATCCGCTCAACCTCGGCGTCACGCCCAAGCCTCTTCGCGCGCTGCGCCTCAAGGAATGGCAGCACTACGCCATCACGCATCCCGATTTCTATTTCGGCACCGTCATCCTCACAGCCCACTTCACTGCAAACTCGTTCTTCAACATTTACGACAGGAAAAAAGGCGAGCTCGCGGAACACAAGCGGATGCTAACGCCCGGACATGCCCGCGTCGCGCCGTCGCTCTTCGGCGGCCACTCGAAAGTCTCCGAGCGCGGCTTCAAGATCGAATACATCAACGACCTCGATAAGGGATTCCACGAAATTCGAGTGGACATCGCCGCCGGACACGGGCTGCCCGCGGTGAGCGGCACCGCGCGCGTTCTCGAAGACACAGCGAAGATTCAGCCGCTGATCGCCTGCCTGCCCGTCGGCCGCAACCGCGCCATGTACACCCACAAAGTCGCCTGCCCGGTCGAGGGCGGTTTCCGCGTCGGCTCGGACACCATCAAGTTCGACCCCGCCCGCGACACCGTGCTCATCGACATCCATAAAGCGACTTACCCGCACCACTTCTGGTGGAAGTGGGCCAACTTCGCAGGCTTCGATTCTTCAGGAAAAATACTCAGCGCCAACCTGACGGATAACCTCATTCTCGACCAGAGAGCCTGGAACGAATGCGCAATGTGGCACGGCGGCGTTATTTCTCTCATGAATCCCGTCAAATACGACTTTAACGAACGGGACACAATGAAGCCGTGGGAGATTCACGACGACGAAGGCCGCGTGGCCCTGAAATTCGTTCCGGAGGGCGAGAAGAAGGAAGACCTGAACTTCGGACTGATCAGAACGCACTACCGGCAGCCTTTCGGCAAATTCAACGGATTCCTCGTTGACGACGCCGGAACAAAACACGTTGTCCGCGACATCTTCGGAGTCACCGAACTCATGGACTCGTGGCTGTGAGAGCGGAGCGCGCGAAGTCGCGCGAAGTGTAAAAAAGTTTGAAAGGATCTCAAGGAAAACTTTTCAAAGTTTTCCTTGGTCTTAGAGTAATTAAAAAGGGGCGGCTCATCGGCCGCCCCTTATTAATTTACTACTGTTTAGTTTCCCGCTATCGTCACTCTTCGACAACTGCGTTGGCGCCGTTTCCGTTGCCGATTTCGTCTTCGTCGCTGGGCGGGAAAACTTCGAACGCGACGACGCTGTCTTTGTCCTCGAGGCGCATCAGGCGCACGCCCTGCGTGCTCCGCCCGACGGTGGAGGAAATGCTCTTGATCGGCTGCCGGATTATGATTCCGTGCGAGGAGATCATCATCAACTGGTCTTCTATGTCCGCCACCGCGATGCCGACGACATCTCCGTTGCGGTCTGAAATCTTTATCGTCAGAATGCCTTTGCCGCCACGGTTCTGGCATCTGTAGTATTTCAACAGCGTGCGCTTGCCGAATCCGTTTTCGCAGATGACCAGAAGCGCTTTTTCGTCGTCGACAACTCCGGCGCCGACGACTTCGTCGTCACGGTTCAGGCGTATGCCTCGGACTCCGGCGGCGGTGCGGCCCATCGGCCTGCAGTCGGCCTCGTGGAACCGGATGCTGAGGCCCTTCTTCGTCGCGAGGATGGTGTCCTTGTCGCCCGTGGTCAGGATGACATACCGCAACTCGTCGCCCTGCCGCAGCGTGATCGCCCGCACTCCGCCCTTTCGCGGCGTGTCGTATTCCGTAAGCAGCGTCTTCTTAACGACGCCGTCCTTGGTTATCATCATCAGATATTGATCTTCGTGGTAGCCGGTGATCGGAATGATGGCGGTCACCTTTTCGGCGGGGTTGAGCTGAAGCAGGTTGACGATGGGAATTCCCTTCGCCTGCCGGCTCGCCTGCGGAATGTGGTAGGCCTTCATGCGGTAGACCTGCCCGCGGTTCGAGAAGAACAGCACGTAGTCGTGGCTGGAGGTGACGTAAAGGTGGTGGACGGAGTCCTCCTCCTTCTTGGTGAGGCCGATCACTCCGCGGCCGCCGCGGCCCTGCATGCGGTAGGTGTCCACCGGCATCCTCTTGATCCAGCCGTCGCGCGTAACCATCACAACGACGTCCTCGCGGGTTATCAGGTCCTCGATGTCAATGTCCGCGTCTCCGGCGGTGATCTTCGTGCGCCGCTTGTCCTTGTACTTCTCGCGGATGTCTGTCAGTTCCTTGACGATAATCGCGTCCACCTTGCGGGCGTCGGCGAGAATGCCTTCGAGTTCGCATATCTTTTTGATGAGTTCTTCGTATTCGTCGGTAATGGCCTTTGTTTCGAGCCCTGTCAGCTTCTGGAGGCGCATGTCGAGAATCGCCTGCGCCTGAAGCTCGGAGAGCTTAAAACGCGACATGAGGCCCGTTCTCGCGGTCTCCACATCCTTGCTTTTCTTGATCAGCGCGATGACGTCGTCGATATTCTTCAGAGCGATCAGGAGGCCTTCGAGAATGTGCGCGCGGGCTTTCGCCTTGTCCAGCTCGAACTGAGTGCGCCGCCGGATGACGATCTGCCGGTGCGCCACGAACTTCTCGAGCGCCGCTTTAAGGTTCAGCGTAACCGGCCGCCCCTCGACGATCGCGATCATGATTATGCTGAACGTGGTCTGCAACTGCGTGTGCTTGAAAAGCTGGTTCTGCAGCACATACGGGTTCGCGTCGCGCTTGAGCTCGATCACAACGCGGATGCCGAGCCGGTTCGATTCGTCGCGTATGTCGGAGATGCCATCGATTTTTTTGTTCCGCACAAGGTCGGCGATGCTTTCGATCAGGTTGCTCTTGTTAACCATGAACGGAATTTCGGTGATGATGAGGCGCTGGCGGCCGGATTTGCCCTCTTCGACATCCGTCTTGCCGCGCACGATGGCTTTGCCGCGGCCGGTTTCGTAGGCCTGCCGGATGCCGCTCGTGCCCATGATCTCGCCGCCGGTCGGAAAATCCGGGCCTTTTACTATCTTGATCAGCTTCTCTATGTCGATATCCGGTTCCTCGACCAGCGCGATGGTGGCGGTGACGATCTCGCCGAGGTTGTGCGGCGGGATGCTCGTCGCCATGCCGACCGCGATTCCCGACGAACCGTTCACCAGCAGGTTCGGGTATCTCGCCGGCAGAACAACCGGTTCCTGTTCGGTCGCCTCGTAGTTGTCCACGAAGTCGACTGTGTTCATCTTGATGTCGGCGAGCAGCTCCATGGCGGGCTTGTCGAGGCGCGCCTCGGTATACCTGTATGCCGCCGCGTTGTCGCCGTCGATCGATCCGAAGTTTCCGTGGCCGTCGACCAGCGTGTGGCGCATGTTGAATTCCTGCGCCATGCGCACGAGAGTGTCGTAAATCGACGAGTCGCCGTGCGGATGGAAGCGCCCCATCACGTCGCCGACGATCTTGGCCGACTTTCTGAAATGCGCGCCCGGCGTCAGTCCGAGGTCGCCCATCGTGTACAGAACGCGCCGCTGAACCGGCTTCAGTCCGTCGCGGGCGTCGGGCAGCGCGCGGCCCACGATTACGCTCATCGCATAGTCGAGGTAGGCGTCTTTCATCTGCTTCTCGATCGCCACGTCCAATGTTATGCTGTTATCCTCTACAACGGGTTCGATTTCTTTGTCTTTCGCCATCTCAACTGTCCTTTCAACTTCTCGGTTATATATAAATTTTTATCGTTTAGTCCAGGTCATACGTCCAGATTCTTTACTTCCATCGCGTGGTCTTCGATGAACTTGCGGCGCGGCTCGACCTGATCGCCCATCAGGAGCGTGAACATTCCGTCGGCCTCTATCGCGTCTTCAACCATAACCTTCATGATCGTGCGGCTCTTCATGTCCATCGTGGTTTCCCAAAGCTGTTCCGGGTCCATCTCCCCGAGGCCTTTGTAGCGCTGGATCACGATCCCGCGGTCGCCGCCCATGTCCGCATACTTCGCCGACATCTCGTCGTCGTTATAGGCATACTCGATCCGCTTGCCCTTTCGAAGCTGGAACAGCGGCGGGCAGGCCACGTACACGTTGCCGTTCTCGACCAGCGACTTCATATACCGGTAGAAGAACGTGAGGAGCAGCGTTCTGATGTGCGCGCCGTCGACGTCGGCATCCGTCATGATTACGATTTTGTGATAGCGGAGCCTCGCGACGTCGAAATCGTCGCCGATGCCGGCGCCGATGGCGGTGATCAGCGTTCGAATTTCCTCGTTGCCGAGGCTTTTGTCGAGACGCGCCTTTTCCACATTGAGAATCTTGCCGCGGAGCGGGAGAATGGCCTGATAGCGTCTGTCGCGCCCCTGTTTGGCGCTGCCGCCGGCGCTGTCTCCCTCGACTATGAACAACTCTGTTTTCGTCGCATCGTGCTCCGAGCAGTCCGCCAGCTTGCCGGGCAGCGAGCCGCTGTCCAGCGCGTTCTTGCGCCGGGTGAGGTCCCGCGCCTTCCTCGCCGCTTCACGCGCCCGAGATGCGCGCAGCCCTACAGTTACAATCTGCCGCGCGGCGCCCGGATTTTCCTCGAGAAATATGTTCAACGCTTCCGAAAACAGCGAGTCCACAAGTCCCTTAACGTCGCTGTTGCCGAGCTGCGTCTTCGTCTGCCCCTCGAACTGCGGGTCCTTGATCTTTACGCTTATGACGGCGGTGCAACCCTCGCGCACGTCGTCGCCGGAAAGCTTTTCTTCGTTCTTCAGAATGTTGTAGCGCTTGCCGTAGTCATTCAGAGTGCGCGTCAGGCCGCCCTTGAAGCCCACGAGATGCGTGCCGCCCTCGATCGTGTTTATGTTGTTGCAAAATGTTAGAATATTCTCGCTGTAACCATCGAAATATTGCATTGAGCACTCAAGCAGCGTCCCGCCCTTCTCTTTCATCATGTAGAACGGCTTCGGGTGCAGTAACTCTTTGTTCTTGTTCAGCATCACCACGAATTCTTCGATGCCGCCGTCGTATTTGTACTCCGCCCGGTTCGGGGACTCCACGCGGAAATCCTCCAGAACTATCTTGAGGCCCCTGTTGAGGTAGGCCAGCTCGCGCAGGCGCTTGGAAAGTATCTCGAACGAATACGTCGTCTCGGTGAAAATCTTCGAGTCCGCGAGATAGGAGACTTTCGTGCCCTGCTTCTCGGTCTGGCCGAGCATCTTCATGTCGTGGACGTGCGCTCCGCGCTCGTAGCGCTGCATGTAGCACTTGTTCTCACGGCAGACTTCCACCTCGCACCACTCGCTGAGCGCGTTGACGACCGAGATGCCGACTCCGTGCAGGCCGCCGCTGACCTTGTATCCGCCGCCGCCGAACTTGCCGCCCGCGTGCAGCTTCGTCATGACCACCTCGAGCGCCGGTCGCTTTACCTGCGGATGCAGGTCGACCGGTATTCCGCGCCCGTTGTCGATAACCGTTATGCTGTTGTCCTTGTTTATCGAGACCTCGATATCGGTGCAGTAGCCGGCCATCGCTTCGTCGATGCAGTTGTCCACCGCTTCGAACACGAGATGATGCAAACCGCGCGAACTCGTGCTGCCGATGTACATCGCCGGCCGCCGGCGAACCGCTTCAAGCCCTTCAAGAACCTGAATCTCGTTTGCCGTGTATTTCATTTCCTTCTTTGGAGCTTTGGGATTGTCTTTGTTCGTCATGCCGCTCTCCTCTCGGAAACCTCCTGCGAAATTTCGCCCCGCGGCCGGTTGTAAAATGTTCCGCAACCGCCGGGCCGAAGCCTTATCTCAACTTGCTTATATTTGTCCTTAAACACTTTCAGGCGCTCTATCGCGCCCGCGCCGCATATCGGGTCGCATTTTGCGTTTCGAGACGCGTTTGGCGCATTGCTACGCGATTACGGTATCTTTGAACAATAACTAACTTAGTTACTTCTTTTAAATATAAATAACATAAAAGTATATATAAGTCAACAATAGAGAGAGGCAAGATTTATAACGACTTTTCAACATAATTATAAACAATTCAACAAAGTTATAAACAAACGAGCACATTTTGGCCGATAGTCAACCACTGGCAAATATAGGCAGCGGCCTCGTTATTCGGCAGATTGATGAATGTTGTTATTTTTATTGTGGAAAACTCGTTTTCAGACTTTTGTTTCGCTGTTTCGTTTCTTTTTGCGCTCATGCCTGTAGACGTTTTGATAAGTTTCAAATTCCGACATGCCGCATTTACCGCATCTCCAAGCTCTGTCTGATATCTCATTTCCACATTTGGGGAAGATCTTATTTTCATATTGCCACAAATTGCTTTATATCAACAACCGTTCTTTAATTTCTGCGAATATGATAATTGAAAGGTTGACGGGCTTGCCTAAAGCGCATCTCGCTATGAGTCAACAACTCTCGATGATGGCTCCTTGCGGGAGACAAAGCTGAAGTCCGTATGGCTGTTATTATGCCTTTATTCGGACTGCGGCGGCGATGACGCCGCTTTGTAAGCCGGCAACATGTTGCCGGCAATGAAAGCGACATCGTGATGTGGCGCTCCAAATTTTAACCAATCATGATAATTAATATGCAATGATAATAACTGCGCGGCTACAACCCCAACGCCTACTTTTTCTTCTTATCGGCCATCGTGCATTTGATTTCGCGTATGTACGGGCGCCCGAGGCGATTGTTGACGCCTTGTATTATCGCGTTGCGCCTGAATGAAATTTCCTGCGACCAGGCGGAACCGTCGGTGGCGATATGCAGTATCCTGTTTTCTACGTAAAGGGGTTTCGAGCGCTCGGCGAGCTTCTTGCCCACGAGGCCCTCCCAGTCTTTGAGAGCTTCGTAGAACTCTTTTAAGTCGCCGAGTTGGAGGTCCTCGCCCATCCGCAGGACTATCCGCGACAGATCCTGCAGCTTATCGCTCCGGTCGCTCATACGCTGTTTTACTAGACTTTAACCGGCATCAGGATGTACGTGTAATCCGGCATATCGGTGTGGAAGTGGCCGGGGTCCAGTTCGTCCTTGTAGTCTATCACGATTTCATCGTCGTCGACCGAGTTTAGGAAGTCGATGATGTATTTCGAGTTGAAAGCGATCCGGACGTCCTTGCCCTTTTTGGTGATTTCAACTTCTTCGTTCGCGCTTCCGACGTCCTTCGTGGTCGACGAGAACCGGATGCTCTCGTCGGTGATGTTGATCTCGATGATATCGCGGTTTTCCTTCGAGCAAGCCATGATCGAGGCGCCGCGGGCGGCGCTCAGCAGGCGAAGCCTGTTTACGCGGCAGGAGCCTTCGCTGTGGTCCGGTATCACTCTTTCATATTTCGGGTATTCCGTCTCAATCAGTCTGGATACGATGTATATTCCGTCCGCGCTGAAAGAAACCGATTTTGAATCGACGGAGATTTTAACCGTTTTCTGGTCCGAATCCTGTATCACGCGCAGAAGCTCCGCAAGAGTGCGGGTGGGAACGATTACCTGGCTTTCCGGAAGCTGCTGTCCTTCGACGACAAAAATTCTCATCGCCAGGCGGTGACCGTCCGTCGCCACGAAGCGCACTATCTTGCTGTCTTTTTCAGTCTTCATGAGAACGCCGCCCATGAACACGCGGGCATCGTCCGGATTTGTAGCGAATACTGTCTGCCTGATGCCCTGATCGAGCATCTTTTTATCCATTTCGAAAACTTCTTTGCCGTCGCTTTTCGGGAAAGGCGGGAAATCCTCGGCCGGGATGCAGTTGAAATTATATCTCGATCTTCCGCACTCCATATGCATCACGGTGTCTTCGAGAGAAAAATATACCGTCTTTTCTATCATCACGCCGAGAACTTCTATGATCATGGCGCTTGGCGCCGTGATTTTGCCGTCCTGCTCGCCCACGCATTCGATGTCCGCTTTTATTCCGATCCGGTGGTCGTATCCGATCATGCTGAGGCAGTTGCCGTTCAATTCAAAAAGAACGTTCCTCAATACCGGTGTCCTGTTTTTCGCGTCCGTCGCTCTCTGCGCGAGATGCAGATTTTTTAGAAGTATTTCCCGGCTACAGGAAAATTTCATCACTTATCAACCTCGCTTTATCTTTCTTATTTTTATTTATAAATTAAATAACTAATACAACAACGCGGTGTTAAAAAGTTAGGAACCGCGAATGTCCTTTTATTTTCACTGCTTTAATCCAAAACATTGTGTTTATAACTTTCTAAAATGTTTGTAAATGTTGCGTATAACTCCGTACTGTTCGTTATTGTACACCAAAACCTACAAGATTCTAACACAGATTAAGAAATTATTAACCGTTATTAACCTTTTATTTTTTGTTTCAGGTTCTCGATGGTTTTCTTTAAACCCGGGTCGGTTTCGATTTCCTTGGCGATTTTGTCGCAACTGTAAATGACGGTTGTGTGGTCCCGGCCGCCGAATTCGTCGCCGATCGCGTTCAGCGTCATGTTGGTCATGCTTTTGGCGAGAAACATGGCGATGCTGCGGGCATACACGAACTCTTTTTTCCTTCTCTGACCCGTTATCTCACCCGGATCTATCCCGAAATTCCTTGAAACCACCTTGATTATTTCGTTGATGGTTATCGTTTCAGGATCCTTCTCCGGCGCGATGTCGCTGATTATTTCTTCGGCCAGTTCCATCGTGATTTCCTGATCCTTGTATTTGAACTTCGAATATGCGGCCATGCGTGTCAGAGCGCCTTCGAGGTTTCTAATGTTAGTGGTAATAGTAGTGGCTATATATACAAGGATTTCGTCTTTGACAAAATGTTTATCGATTTCGCATCTCTTTCTTAATATTGAGAGTCTTGTTTCGAAGTCCGGCTCCTGTATGTCGCAGACAAGGCCCCAGTTCAGACGGCTGGTCAGGCGGTCCTCCATCGTGGGAATGTCTTTAGGGAGCCTGTCCGACGCGATTATTATCTGTTTCTTCTTTTCATAGAAGTCGTTAAAAATGTGAAAGAACTCATATTGAGTTCGGTCCCGGTTTTCCAGGAACTGGATGTCGTCGAGCAGGAGCGCGTCGAGTCGAAGAAAATGGCTCTTGAATTCGTGCAGGCGTTTTTCGCGTATGCATGCCATGAATTCGTTCGTGAACGCTTCAGAAGTTGTGTATTCGACGAGCAGATTAGGCTTTGTCGAAGCGATGTAGTGGCCTATCGCCTGCATGAGATGCGTTTTGCCGAGACCGGCCGCGCCGTAGATGTAAAGAGGATTGTAAGCTCTGCCGGGCGCCTCTGCGACGGCAAGGCATGCATTGTAACACAGCATGTTGTTGCCGCCGACTACAAAGGTGTCGAATGTATAGCGCGGATTCAGAAACGGCGCGGTTTTTTTCGCATAAGCCGTCGCTTCCGGCTTGTGTTCAGGAACTGGCGCCTGCCGCGCCGGCTGCGGCAGCGAGGGCGCCGGCTGCGTTTGGTCGTGCATCGCCACTATCTTGATTTGCCTGTTTGCGATCGCCGAGACGGTTTCTTCGATGACGCTCTGACTGTCATATAGATATTCCATCGGCAGCATGCCCGGTATCGTTATATAAAAAGTGTCTTCGTTCAAAGAAACAGGAATGATCCTTTTTACGAGCATCTCGATAATTGGCGTGTTGAGCTTGCTCTCAAGCTCTTCCATCGCTTTTTTCCATATCTCATCTATAGACATTTCAATCACCAACATTCAGTCCTGTTGTTCTTCTTCGCCCGCTGGATCATTGGGTCAGGGAAACAAGAAACGCGGCTTTATAAATTACATAGCCATCTGATTCGTTAACCACAATCACAGGTGATCGGTATGATAACAAATCGGGCAAATTTCCGCAATGCCCCTATGAAAAGAAAGAGGCGCATTTTCCATACAGATGTGGATCCGGCCGCCGGATCCAACCAATATTCAGCCAACACGTTCCTCTTCGCTCAAAATCAGTTCGATCTATCCGCATAGCTCGAGACCACAACTATTAAATTTCCATAATTACATCTCCAAAGCACAGGAACTTGGCGGTTATTCTCTTAACCCTTATGCTTGAATCCATTCAAAATATGGTAAATCATAAAGCTTCGAAGATTTCCGGATAGAGTTAAGTCGCTGTAGGTCTGACTCCGCCGCGCGATACCCCGCGCGCTTTAAATGCCGTTATGTTTTCACGGGCACGTTTCTGTTTTTACGATTACGCTTAAGTCCTTCTCAAAAATACAATCGCTTGTTTCAAGCGTCTCGGCGTATATCAAAGATTCACCGCGTATCATTGAGAACGACTTAAAAACGATGTTTTTCTGTTTATTAAAGTGATTATGAAGGTTGGCGAAAACACCGCGCCGCTTAATTGCGCTACATCGTGTTTTTGATTTTGAAATAAGAAATACAATGTTTTGACAAGTGATAAAGCGTTAAGGGGGCATCATCTCAAGACTGACTATAAAAAGCGATCCCTTATATACAAAGCGGGCTTACATGGCCGCTATTGCGCTTTGACTATCCGGGAAGCAGCACAATTGAAACAATAAACTAATATAAGATACAATAATCAACATAAATTGAACAAAGAAGTAAGTGGAAAAACAAACAAGCGGCGACAGGAGGAGCAACCTTACGAGGTAAAAGCGTCGCGCACGAATATGTTTTCTAAAGCCGAAAAGCGCGAAAACACACATGGATGGACGCATTTGTGAAACAGAAATACCATAGAATTTTCTAAAAGACAGATAGATACGAGGAAAAACAATGTGTGTATTGTGGATAAGTTATGTGGAAATCTGCTTTTAAACAAAAAAAGTCCTTTCTAAAGGGAAAATGTGGATTAAATGAACCGAAATGAGGCGACTATTCAACAAGTTATTAACAATTTCACAAAATGTGGTGTGAAAAACGAAATCACAGTAATGCAAACTCATATTCAAGTTTTATTCCAGAAACATAAACAGACATGTAAAATAAATTGTGGGTTACAACCACAATTAAAACGGGCAAAAGCGCAGATATTGTCTGGCTTCAAGAAAAAAGTACATTTCAAGAAGATCGCCTTCTTAAAGAGAGGCGCGACAAACTTTAGAGAAAACACGAATTATCAAAAATGGACAGGGATTATCGAATAAACGACATGCTATCGCAAATAAGATTATACAAACACGAATGGACGGTTAAAAAAATATATGATAATATTTTCAGGAATGAAACAGGGGGCTGAGCAATGAAGATAGAGAAAGACAGATACACTATCATCATAAACGGAAAACGCGAGTTTATCTGGTGCGGCGCGATACATTATTACCGGTTGCCGGTTGTGGAGCGATGGCCGAAGACGCTGAAGATGTTGAAGGAAGCCGGCCTGAATGCGGTGGACATTTATTTCCCCTGGAACTATCACACAGAGGAGGAAGGCAAATACCGGTTTGACGGGAACAGGGATGTGGAGAGGCTGCTGGACGAGGTTGAGAAAGCCGGCCTTTATCTTGTCGCCCGGCCGGGGCCGTATATATGCTCGGAGATAGACGGCGGCGGCCTGCCCGCGTGGCTGCTCGCTAAGCCGGAGCCGATTCTGCGATGTCGCCGGGAAGGAAAGGTGGTTTACGACGATAAGTACATGATATATGTGCGCCAGTGGTGGGAGCAGATTGTGCCCCGGATCGCCGCGCGGAAGAACTTGATTCTTTTTCAAATCGAAAACGAATTCAATTTGTTGCCGCACCTGAACGGCCCCATGAAGAACATCATCACCGCAATTCGAAAATACGACGCCAACATGCTATTCAAGCTTTCTAATTCCGACATATTTAAAATGTACACATATAAGATAATGCCGAAATTTTCGAAGCAGACGGCTGACAACTCTGTCTCGAATCCCTATATGAAAAAATTGTATGAGTGGTCCCGCAAGCTCGGCGTTGAAGTTCCCATTTTTCACAACGACATCCTGAGCACGGCCGACCGCCAGACGGATGTCGACCTGATGTCGATTGACGACTATCCGATCACTGACCTGACCTCGGAATGGCGCACGAGAAAAAACGTATTTAACGCGGCCGACATCATTGAGGAAGGGCACGCCGCTTTCCGCCGCGAGGAGCCGATCTTCGCCGCTGAATTCCAGTCGAGCTGGTACGATTCGTGGGGCGGCCCCGGCTATGAAAAGGTCCGCGAACTCCTCGGGACCGAGCAGCTCGACATCGCCACTAAAACGCTTCTCGCCCAGCGGGGAACGCTCGTCAGCTATTTCATGTTCGCCGGCGGCACGACACGCGGTTATCTGTCCAGTCCGGACGTTTATACTTCCTATGACATGGCGGCGCCTATCACCGAAAGCGGCGAAATTTCGGAGCGCTATCGCGTCGTTCAATGGCTTATCAAAGAGGTGGCAAAACTGGGCGATGATTTCCTGACGACCGACCCGGATCCGAACGTTGTCTGCCGCCCCTCGCGGATTTTCTGCAAGGCGCGCAAATCGAAAAATCTTCGCTATATCTTCCTGCGCAATGTCGGCGGCGCGCCCGCCGCCGCGCGCCTGAATTGTTACGATAAAGCCGTCCGTATCGGCCGCGCCGAAATGAGAATTATCGTTCTCGATCCCAACGGCAATCTCGTCGGCGAGGTCGGGCCATATGCGCCGGCGGCCGTTACCGCCAAGAAGAAAGCGCCGCCCTCCATTCCGCCTCTCGACGACTGGACTCTGTCGTGGGCCGGCCCGCAGCTCGATCCCGCTTTCGACGCCTCCGCATGGCCGCTCATGGACCCGTCGGAAAAGTGGGACCTCGACAGCCTCGGCCTGCACTACGGTTTCTGCTGGTGCCGGGGCACGTTCAAGGGACGTCTCAGCCGGTTGCTGATCGACGCCCGGCACTGTTTCTCCGTCTATATCAACGGCCGCCTCGTCGCTTCGCGCGACAACTTCAGAAACTTCTCCGGCGTCGGAGACGATGTCGCCGAATTGTTCGATATTCCGATCCCGTTCGAGGTTCAGCACGCAGGAACGAACGCGATCGTCGTCCTCGTTGAAAGCCTCGGGCACAACAAGGACTTCGAGAACGACGCGCGGAACCCGCGCGGCATTGTGTCTCTGAAAAGCTCCGGCGCGAAAATCGTATGGAGATACCGCGGCGGCCTGATCGACGGCGAACGCGGCCTCTGCCCCGAGCTGGACCGGAAATGTTTCGACGCCTACGCTCCGAAAACGAAGGTCAGCCTGCCGCACTTCTGGGCGCCCGAGGAAGAAGGCCTCGGACTGTATGAAACGACTTTCAAACTCGACATCAAGGACGTGGACCCGGCGCCTGTGGGCGTCGTTATCCCGGAAGCTTACAGCAAGGCCAACATCTATGTGAACGGCGTCCTCATGGGCCGCTACTGGCACGAAAAAGGGCCGCAACGCAAGTTCTATGTTCCGTGGGGAATATTGAATCCGCGCGGCGAAAATCACATCTGTGTCGCTGTTTGGAAACGATGGGAGGCCGGCGGCTTGGGCAAAGTTTCGCTCGAGCCGTATTGAGCGGCGGCTGAATTTAAAACAGAGGCAAAATATTCCGCGAATTTTTAAATGGGCGCGGCATGCAGCGCCCGCAGGGCTGGTGAAAAACGCAGGTTGGGGGGAGAAAAAATGCCATACGAACATTTGATCGTGGAACTCGAAAATAACATAGCGATTGTGACTATAAACCGGCACGAGCGGCGCAACACGCTCGGCGCCAAAACCATTAGCGAACTGGACCGCGCGTTCGACGAGCTTGCAGCGAACGACGCGGTGACGTCGGTTGTCATCGCCGGCGCGGGCGGCAAATCGTTCTGCGCGGGCGCCGACCTCGAGGAAGGATTCGATCTCGAAGGCGATGTGCGCGGATTCGTGCGCGCCGGGCAGGCCGTCTTTCAGAAGATCGAGCGGTTTCCAAAACCTGTGGTGGCCGCGGTGACGGGCTACGCGTTCGGCGGCGGCTTCGAGTTGATGCTGAGCTGCGACATGTCGGTGGTCGCCGACAACGCGAATCTGGGCCAGCCGGAAGTCGGCCGCGGCGTGATTCCCGGCTGGGGCGGTACGCAGAAAATACCGCGCATAGCGGGCAAAAACAGGGCGATGGAAGTGTTGCTGCTCGGCAATAGAATGCGGCCCGAGCAGGCAAAGGAATTCGGGCTTATCAACCGCGTCGTCCCGAAAGATGATGTCCTCAAAGAGGCAAAAGACCTTGCGGCAAGACTCGGGCGTCAGCCCGCGCACGCTGTCAGGCTGATAAAGGATGCCGTTCTGCGCGGCGGCCAAGGCTCTCTCGAACAGGGGCTCGAAATCGAGGCCGACAATTTCGCCGAGGCTTTCAAGCTCTCCGGAATCGCAGAAAAACTGAAGCCCCAAACCGAGTGAATCGCATTTTTCGCCAGACGTTGGATAAATACATATAACGTCATTGCGAGCAAGCCGCAAAGCGGCTGACGAAGTAATCCAGAACTCAATTTCCATATCCATGTACGGGATTGATGCGCCCAAAAAACGGTGGCGCGCAATGAGGCCGCTATCGTTTTATATAGCGAAAACTGAACACTTTCGAAAAAGCAGATTAATTCCAAATCCGCCATTAGGAATTGGCCGCTATGAACATTGCACCGGAGTCGGCGTCATATTGGCGAATCAGGGTTAATTCGTTATTGACTTGCGGCGCAGGCTATTTCTTATTTTTTGGGACAATCCGTTCCTGACCGCCCATGTATTCGCGGAGCGCTTCGGGAATGACCACGCTGCCGTCGGGTTGCTGGTAGGTTTCAAGGATGGAAACCATCAGCCGCGAAGTGGCGAGTCCCGAACCGTTGAGTGTGTGAAGAAGCTGCGTTTTCTTCGTGCCTGTCGGCCGGTATCTTATCTGTCCGCGGCGCGCCTGAAAATCGACGCAGTTGCTGCACGACGAAACTTCGTAATAGGAGCCTTGCGCGGGCAGCCAGCATTCGATGTCGTATGTCTTCGCCGACTGCTGTGCGATGTCTGTCGTCACGAGCAGCGCGGTCCGGAAATGCAGACCCAGCCGCGTGACCAGATCCTCGGCGGTCGCAACTAAGTGTTCGAGCTCGTCAAAGGAGGTTTCCGGCTTGACGTATTTGAACATCTCAACCTTGTTGAACTGGTGAACGCGTATCAGGCCTCGCTCCTCACGGCCGTGCGCGCCTGCCTCTCGACGGAAACAAGCCGAGTAGGCGCAGTAGTATATCGGTAAATCCTCTTCCTCGATAATCTCGTCTCTGTAAATGCTCCCTAACGGCACTTCAGCGGTCGGGATAAGGTAAAGTTCATCTTCCTTGCATTTGTACAACTGGTTCTCGAATTTGGGCAGATTCCCGGATGTGAATGCTGTTGTTGGATTTACCAGATAGGGCGGGATGACGAGCGTGAAGCCCTTTTCCCGGCTCAGCGTATTCATCAGGAAATTGATCAGCGCCCATTCGAGCCTGGCGCCTTCATTTATATATAAAGGAAACATTGACTGGCTGATTTTCGCGCCGCGCTCGAAATCGAACATGCCGAGTGAAACGCCCAACTCAACATGATTCTTTAATTCGAAGTCAAAAACCGGTTTCTCTTTGTGCGTTCTTACTATAACCTTATCATTTTCGTCTTCGCTGACGGGGACGCTTTCGTGCGGCGGGTTGGGGAGTTGATATACCAGCTCGTATAAATCCTTCTCGATGGCGCGTATTTGATCGTCGTAGGCCTGTATCTCATCTGATACGCTCTTCATCTCCGCGATCTTTATTGATCTCTCGTTTGCATCTTTTAGAATTCCGATTTCCTTGGAAACAACATTCCTTTTGTTCTTTAGCGCGTCTGCTTCGGCGGCTTTCACGCGCAGTTGTTCGTCGAGCGCGACTATGGCGTCAAGACTGATCGAGGGGTCTTTTTTCCTAAGTCTCGCTTCGAAGTCTTTTGGGTTTTCGCGTAGCTTCTTGATATCTATCATTGTTGTCTCCTAATCGCGGTATCTCTGTATTATAGCAGTACAGATTACTGATTTGTAGCGCTAAATCTGAATTCTAAGATATGTTTCGCACATATTAAGCCGTTTATTGCCCATATCTCAGATATTGAGCTTTTGCATCCAATATTTCACGCCTCAATATTCCAGTATGTTTTTACATCAAGCGGCTTCTTTTATCAATATAGTTTTACAAAACCATTAACAAGATGTCAAAACACACCGCATGCCGCTCAGTACTTAATCTTTTTGCTAAGTTTTACTTAATTACGCTCCCCTCTTCGTTCTCGTTGTATGGTTGACGGCGTCTTCTGCTGGAAGTAATATAGATAAATATTGTCGTGTTATTTACATTTCGCATAAATACGCAGTATTATATCAGTGCTTAACGCAATCATATTACATTATCTTATATTGTAGTAAAACGATAAAAACAGTGCGTTTTCGTAAAGTTACAGCCAGGCATAGCTGTACGGGCGTATAGTTATGTCTGAAATAATGCTGTTACTACGCATTATTATGAGAAGCAAGATGCTGCCTTATTGTATGTTACTATATTTATAAGGATTCGTAGATTCTCGACAGGTCTTCGTCGGAATAGAATTCGATCTCGATTCTACCTCCGGAAGCGCTTCTTATTACGTGTACCTTGGTGCCCAATTTTTCCTGAAGGGCCTCGACAAGCCTCAGCTCGCTATTGGTGTAGATCGAAAGGGAACCATTCTTGCCGTTGCTCTTGCTGTTTTTTTCGAGGATGCGCGATAGCTCTTCTGCCTCCCGGACGCTCAACTGACTGCCGATGATTCTCTTGAGCGCAAAGTCACGTTCCCGGTCGTCCTTGATGCAGAGGATAGCGCGGGCATGCCCTTCTGTTATGTACTTTCGATGTAGCGCTTCCTGTATTTGGGGCGGCAGGTCGAGGAGTCTTATTGTGTTCGCCACTGCCGACCTCGACATGCCCATTATCTGTGATATTTGGTTCTGGGTGTACCTGAACTCCTCCATCAGTCTTTTGAAGCCATTAGCCTTGTCTATCGATGATATGTCTTCGCGATGAAGGTTCTCGATCATCGCTATCTCGAGCATCTCCAGATCGGTTGAATTCCGAATTATAGCCGGAACGGTAGTGAGGCCTAATTTCTTTGCTGCCCGAAATCTGCGCTCTCCAGCGATGAGTTCATAGAGCCCTGTTTCTTTCTCTCTGACGATTAGCGGTTCGATGATACCATACTTTGCTATCGATGCGCACAAGGCATCAATCGCCTCCGGATCGAACTCGGTTCGAGGCTGATAAGGGTTCGGCTGGATTGAACCGATTGGGGCTAAAATCATAATATTGCTTCCTACTCCTTACTGTCCAGATTGCTGGACAAGCTATCTGCGGCTTCCGTTATTATAGTGGAGCCCTTTGGGATACGCACCAGTATCTCAAGATAATCCTCAGTTTCGCGTTCTATCATATCGGCTTTGCCGCCGGCTGATTTGATTTCCTTCAGAACCTTCTTCACGGCATTGAAATAGATTCTCGAATCTTGAAAATATTTGGTGATCGACTGCTTGCGGGGTTTCTTTATCTTGTCGCCGGTAAGTATGCCCTGAACGAGCTTCTCCGTTTGTCTGACCGACAGCGAATCTCTTATGATCTGCAGGATGACCTCGTGCATCATATCCTTGTTCGGCAAACCCAGAAGAGCGCGTCCGTGGCCCGCGGTGATTTTTCCCTCTATAAGCATGTTCTTCAGGTCACCTGGAAGGTCGAGCAGCCTGAGGGTGTTGGAGACGTAGGGTCTGCTCTTACCGATCTTGGCAGCGATGTCATCTTGCGATAAACCGAATTGCTTCTTCAGTATGCTGAATGCCACCGCCTCTTCGATACTGTTGAGGTCTTTTCGTTGAAGGTTTTCGATTAAACTAACCTCTGCAACATCTACCCCATCGATGTCTAAAACAACGGCCGGAATCTCTGTTAGACCTGCTTCCTTGCTCGCCTTCAGTCTTCTCTCGCCGGATATCAATTGATAGAAGTCTTTTCCCTTTCTAACAATGATGGGCTGTATAACGCCATGAACTTTGATAGATTCACTAAGCTCTTTTATGCTTTCCTGATTGAAGTCATTCCTCGGCTGAAACGGATTGGGTTTCAGCGAATCTACATTAACCATTATCAATTCTCTATCTGACATACGAGCCTCCAAGGTTATATTTTCGTCAAATCACTCGTTAATGTATTATACAATATTACGCCAATATAAAGTAAAGCGCTAAAATAAGAAAAATATTTATCTTAATTACGCAGAAGCACGTAAACCACATTTAATCACCGCAAACATTACTAATAAACAGACCAAAACGTGACGTGCGTTATAGTTTATGCGGAAAAGAAGGATGCGGAGCCGCTTGAAAAGAATAAAAAGCAGCGAGCAATTGGTCTAAAATAAGGAGATTAAATCACCGGCAAATAGTAAAAAGCGAGTAAATAAAAAGAGAATGCAGAACGTTTCACGTGAAACAAGATGAATAAGGGGAAACGATGAATTCAAGAAGGATGCTTAAGGAATCTTTGAATACAACGTATAAATAGTAAGCTATAGAGGTCTTTTAAAAGGAACGCCCGTGTTTCTGGGGTATATTTCAGGGGTTTTAGAAGTTTTCTTTATTATTAGAAGTTTTCTAAGTGGATCTTCCGGCCTAATTCTATAATCATATTCTGAAAATATTTCGCCGCCGCACTTAAAAAGTGCATTTTCAGCGGATTTAAGCTCATCAGATGACGAGGAAGTTTTATAGAAAATGGCTTTCCCGCCGATTTTCAGTAATGGAAGCGAAAGTTCTAAAAGAATTGGTAAAGAGGCCAGCGCTCTGGATACAACCTTATCAGCAGTTCCCCGGAGTCCGGTCTTTGCAATAGCTTCTGCCCGCACGTTTTCAACGCTAACCTGTTTCAGATTAAGTGATTCGGCAAGAACTGATTGGAAATTTGCTTTTTTGGCGATAGATTCGACAGAAATAAGGGAAATCGAAGGAAAACATATCTTTATTGGCAGGCCAGGAAAGCCGGCTCCTGACCCAATATCGACTAAAACATCGTTTTCATCGACATTGACAGCCTTGAACACGGAAAGTGAGTCTAAAACATGCCTGTAAAGGAATTCCTTAAAGGAATCATCGGCCACAAGATTGACATTTAGATTATATGCTTTGAGAGAAAGGTAGTAAACATGCAAAGCATGCGCCATTTGAGAGCAGTTTGCCGTTTCAGGCAAATACTTAATTATTTCATGAGCGATCTCTTGTTCCTGAGCAGCATTTTCCTGAGGATTGCCATTCATAATGATAATTACAACCTACTAATTTGGGATTGAGACCGAAATGAGCCTCGAAATATACTATTAATTAATTAAGTCATTTCCACATAATATCGCGTTTATTGTAAAACGAAAAGCTTTGGAAGTTACGTTTGTCTCGATGCCTTCTCCCTTTTGATAAAGTAGATAAGGGTCGTAACATCAGCGGGTGAAATACCTGAAATGCGAGAAGCTTGACCGACCGAGATTGGCATGATTGCCTTAAACTTAAGTCTTGCCTCAGTAGTGATGTTGTGGAGCAAATCGTAGTCGAAGTCGCTTTTAATTCGGATATCCTCAAAGCGTCTGAAGTCTTCAATTTGCTTCGTCTGTCTTTTTATATAGCCTTCGTATTTAATTTCGATGGCGACACGATTCTTGATTTCATCGTCATCGATAGGTATAAAATCCGGATTCAATAAGGCGAGGGAATCATATTCTACTTCAGGGGATTTAAGGGCATGGTAGAGTGATTTGCTTAGAAGTGAGGCAAAGGCTGGCTTATCATTTGGTTTCACGTGAAACGAATTTAAGCGTTCCATTTCCAAAGCCAATATTTCCTGCTTCTCAAGAATGGAGTTATATTGAGATTCGTTTAATAATCCGTATTCGTAGCCATATTTGCAGAGTCTCGTGTCCGAATTATCGAAGCGTATGGACAAACGATATTCGGCTCTCGATGTGAACAGCCTATATGGCTCATTGGTGCCCTTAGTCACAAGATCATCAATAAGAACGCCGGTATAGCCTTCGTCGCGTCCGATGATTAAAGGCTTCAAACCCAGTATGGACGCGGCCGCATTGAGTCCGGCCACGATGCCTTGAGCGGCTGCCTCTTCGTATCCACTGGTGCCGTTTATCTGCCCCGCGAGGTATAAATTCGCGACTATTTTCGTCTCAAGAGTCGGATTAAGCTGAGTCGGGAAGACAAAGTCATATTCTATTGCATATCCCGGTCTCATTATCTCGACGCTCTCCAAGCCTGGTATTGAGTTGATAAATTCCTGTTGAACGTCAATTGGCAGACTTGTCGAAAGACCCTGCATGTAAATTTCGTTGGTATCGAATCCTTCATGTTCGAGGAAGATCGGGTGTTGAAGCCGGTCTGGAAACTTGTTTATCTTATCCTCAATCGAAGGGCAGTATCGGGGGCCGACTCCTTCGATCTGACCCGAGAAAAGAGGCGCACGATGAAAATTGTTCCGGATGATATCATGAGTGCGTTCAGTGGTGTGAGTCACCCAGCATGAGCGTTGAACCGGCCTAACGACCTTCTTTGAAAAGAAGGAGAAGGTAAGTGGTCTGAAGGTAGGCTTTTGCTCTTTGCATTGGCTGAAATCGATTTGTTTGGAATTGACACGCGCTACAGTGCCGGTCTTAAGTCGACCGACTTCGATGCCTGATTCCTTGAGAGAGTCGGTCAACCCAATTGCTGGAAACTCGCCGAGTCGACCGGCCGGGAACCTCTTTTCGCCGATATGGATGATCCCATTGAGGAAGGTGCCTGACGTAATGATAACTGCATCTGAGTAAAATCGTTCCCCAGTGTCAATTTCGACTCCTGCCGCGTGATTTCCGTGCGTAATGAGCTTTACTGTCATCCCCTGCCTAAGAGAAAGGCAATTCTGTAATTCAAGAATGTGTTTTAATCGGAATTGATATTGTTTTTTATCGACTTGGGCGCGGAGCGCCTGAACTGCCGGCCCCTTGCTTGTATTAAGCATCCTGATATGAATGTATGTTTCATCGGTGTTGCGAGCCATCTCGCCGCCGAGCGCGTCGATCTCCCGGACGAGATGTCCTTTGCCGGGACCGCCGATGCTTGGGTTGCAAGGTAACAAGCCGATTGTATCCAAATTAATAGATAAGAGAAGGGTCTTCAGGCCGAGTTTGGAGGTGGCGAGAGCAGCCTCGATGCCTGCATGGCCGGCTCCGACGACAATAACGTGAAAAGCGCTCTGTGTTTTAATGTGTGTTATCATTTACCAACGCAAAAATTTTCAAAAATAGAAGAAATAACATCTTCAGAAGTTGTTTCCCCGGTAATTTTGCCGAGTGAATCAGCGGCCTCTTTAATGTCTATGGCAAGAATATCATCAGGGACAGAAAAAACGTTTTTAATGCAGTGAGAAAGGCTGCTTAATGCGGCATCAAGAAGACTGCGATGTCGTAAGTTAAGTATTATTGAATCCGGAGAGAACCGGGAGCGTGAATCAGCGAACTCATTGAGACGGTCATATAAGGATTTAAGGCCTTCGCCCGTAAGAGAAGACACAAAAGTGGGCTGACTGGACGCAAAACGCGCGGACAACAAAGATATATCTAAGCATCTTTGAAGATCATATTTGGTCACAATGGGTAAGCAGAAAGAAGAAGCAGTTTCAATTGCTTCCAGCACTGAATCATCGTCAGAGGACCAGGAGCAGGAGCCATCGAATAGAGCGAGGACGATATCGGCTGATTTCAGGAACGTGTGCGTTCTGCGGACACCTTCAGCTTCGATCGTGTTTTCGGAAACGGTGATGCCTGCTGTGTCCATAAGAAGGAAATCAAAGCCGCCGATGGCGATATAGTCGCCGACGAGGTCGCGGGTAGTGCCGGGAATATCGCTGACAATGACGCGATCTTTGCCGAGCAGTCGGTTCATGAGACTGGATTTGCCGACATTGGGCTTGCCGATAATAGCGACTTTAAGACTGTCATTAGAGAGTCGGACGGAATCGGCTGAATTAATGATATTATTGAGGCCGTCAATGGCGCCAAGAATGATGGCCTGCATATCCTCGCGTGAAAATTGCGAGGAATGATCGTCAGAAAATTCGATAGCGACTTCAATGTTAGCCAGCAGATCGATGAGTTTGCGCCGCAGGGATTTAACCGGGGAACTTAAAGAACCGTCGAGTTGGCGGACGGCGGCATCGAGGTAGTTGCGGTTGCGTGCGTTGACAACGCAGAGGACGGATTCAGCCTGTGCGAGGTCGAGTTTTCCGTTTAGAAAAGCGCGGCATGTGAACTCGCCGGGTTGAGCCGGCGAAGCGCCGGCGGCGGAAAGCAGATCGAGGATTTCGCGAGTGACAAGAAGCCCGCCATGGCAGAAAATTTCAATAACATCCTCTCCGGTGTAAGAATTGGGAGCGGGATAAAACACAATTGTGGCCTGATCGACCCTACGACCGTCTTTCGGGTCCGAGATGAAGCCAAGAGTCATTGTTCTGGGATTTGGCGGGAAATCAGCATTTTTGGCCGCAGGCGTGAAGATTTTTGCTGAAATCGAAACGGATTCCGGGCCGGATAACCTTATAACCCCGATAGCGCCGGCAGCTCTTGGCGAGGCGACAGCAGCAATAGTATTCTCAGGTGCGCCAAAAGAATCAATAGCGCTGGATAATTTGTCATGTGTGCTCATAATTTGCTAACAGCCGCTAAACCGCTATAAAATGCGAAAAAACAAGTAAAAAAAAGACAACGTGCGCATAAAGGCGGCATAAGCAGCAAATATACTTTAACTTAGAGTGGACTTTGAAAAACGGAGTTGAAAAGTTAAAAAAGCAACGGTTTAACAACTGTCCACAAAATGAATTATATATAGATAGGAATGTTTTGACAATTGACGATGGAGGAAACGAATTGAGCGCGGATAGCATAAGAGAGAGGAGGCGCCGAAGAAAAGAGCGCAATTTGGGAGAAGAAAAGTAACAAATTAAGAGGGTCGGACGGTACAAAACAAAAACCGGTATGATATAATGTGCGGAATTAGCGCTTGGAAAAGCAGGCAATAAACAGGGAGCGGCGGTCGCATATGGAACACGAATTGATGACGTTGAAGGACATCGCGCAAATGCTGGGGCTTCCGGAGAGCACGTTGAGGAAGTACAGGGACGCATATCCTCAAAGCGTGCCGTATGTGGGGTCGGGACGGGAGAGGCGATACCGGGAGGATGCGGTAGAGGTGTTCAAGGCGATAAGGGACTGCCGAGTTGACAGGCATTTATCGTGGGAGGATACGGAGCGCGAGTTGGTGAGTCGTTTTCCGGTGAATGCGGATGCGCTTGGGAAGAAAGCGGCGGTAAGCGAAGCCGAGGCTAACGTATTTCTCGAGAAGCTGGAGAAAGCGGTGAGGCAACTGACGTCGCAGGGAGAACGGCAGGAGTTTGTGGCGTCGACGCTTGCGAGCGAGTTATTGAACATGAAGAAAGCCGTGGAGAAACTGTCGCCGATACAAGATGATCTGAAGGCGGTGCGGCAGGCGACATATAGCTACAACGAGGTGGTGCAGAGGCAGCATAAGGAAGGGCAGCGGAGCGCGATGCAGATAATGGAGGCGATTGCGGCGATACAGGGAGCGCTTCATTTCATGCCGGACGAGATAGCGAGAGCGGCAGCGCCAGCGAAGGCGGAGGCGGTTCCGGCCGCGCAATTGAAGGTTCCGGCTCCCGCTCTGATAATTTCGGAATCTGCGGCTGGCGACAAGGAATCCGAGACGATAGCTCGGCTGCGCGAGAAGCTGAAGGAAAAAGAGTTGGAGACTGAGAAGTTCCGCGAGTTGTACGTGAGGGCGAAGCGGGAGATAGACCGTTTGCGCGATGAGTTGAAGAAGAAGACGGTGGAGGAAATATACGGTCAGAAGAGGCAGGTGGAAGCGGACATGCCGGACTCGCGGGAGGATCTCGACGGCGCGCGCGGGGGAAAGCTGTTTTTCAGGGGCAAAAAGAAGAAGCCGTAGAATTAAAGAAAATGAAACATGCGCCGGACAAAGCGGCGGGCGCGCGAAAGCAAGGCGCGAAAATAATAGCTAAAGAGAGACGGGACGAATTCAATGGGCAAGGAAGAGATAAGGCGAAGGATAGATGAGATAGATGCTGAGACGCTGAAGCTGTTGTCCGAGCGGGCGGGGCTGGCGAAGGAGATCGCGCAGTTCAAGAAGGCGTTTTACGATCCGGCGCGCGAGCGCGCGATATTCGAGCGGCTGTTCAAGCTGAACGGCGGTCCGCTGAAGGAAGAGCATGTAGCGTCGATATTCCGGGAGATACTGTCTGTGTGCCGGAGCCTGCAGAAGCCGATGACGGTGGCGTTTCTGGGGCCGCGGGCGACGTTTTCGCACTCGGCGGCGATCGAGCGGTTCGGAACAACGATCATCGAGCATCCGTGCGAGGACATAGCGACGGTGTTCGACGAAGTCGAGAAGGATCTTGCGGATTTCGGGGTTGTGCCGTTCGAGAACTCCTCGGAAGGCGTGATCAATTATACGATGGACCGGTTCATGATATCGCCGATATTAGTTTGCGGCGAGATCTACAGCGAGATCGCGCAGAATTTGCTGTCGAACGAGGATTCGCTGTCGAAGGTGACGAAGATATTCACGCAGTACAAGGCGCTTGAGCAGTGCGCGGGATGGATACAGAGGCACGCGCACGGGAAAGACATCGTGCAGGTGGACAGCACGGCGCTGGCGGCGCAGAGGGCGTCGAAGACGAAGAACAGCGCGGCGATCGCGAGCCGGCTTGCGGCGGAGATTTACGGGCTGAAGATAATCGAGCGCAGCATCGAGGATCACAAGGATAACAAGACGCGCTTTCTGGTGATCGGCAAGGAGCGGATGGCGCGAACCGGGGCCGACAAGACGTCGATTCTGTTTTCGGTGCGCCACGAGCCGGGCACGCTGTATCGGGCGCTGAAGCCGTTCGAGAAGCACGAGTTGAACATGACGATGATGCAGGCGCGGCCCTCTCGAAAGGGGCCGTGGGAGTATGTTTTTTTCGTGGATGTCGACGGCCACGAGGAGGACGCGCCGATAAAGAGCACGCTGAAGGAGATGCGCAAGGAAACGATCATACTGAAAACGATCGGCTCATATCCGTCGGCGGGCAAAAAGATGTAAAGTGGTTTGCTAAATAGCAAATACGCAAGGCGAAACGCGAGTTGACGAAAGGCGAAGACAAATGGATAAAGGAAATATACCAGTATTGACAGCGACCGGCGCGACGCTTCCGGAAGCGTGGGAGAAGTCGGTTCTCGAAACGTGGCGGCACGGGGTCGAGGTTCACACGGAGTACGACCGCGAGGGAGATCCGGCGAGCCGCGAGTGCACGATGATAATGGTGGTTGAAAAGCCGATGTCGGAGCCTCGGATACACCGGGCGTTCCCGGCGGGCCTCGAGGAGCTCGAGGTTTACCGGCTCGAAGTCGTCGACGGCGTGCACGACCACTGGATCGACCCGGCTGCGGGAAAGTGGACTTACACATACCACAAGCGGCTTTTCGATTTCGAGATGGAAGGCAAACACATAGATCAGATGGCGTACGTTGTCGACAAGCTATCTGCGGCTGCGATCACGCGGCGCGCGCAGGCGATCACGTGGAACCCGGCGCTCGACCCGCCGACGGACGACCCGCCGTGCCTGCAGCGGCTCTGGTTCCGGCTGCTCGAAACCGGAGATGGCGAATACGCGCTCAACATGAACACGCACTGGCGCTCGCGCGACGCCTACAAGGCGGCGTTCATGAACATTTTCGCTATGACTGATCTGCAGCGCATCGTAGCCGAACGCATCGCTGAGAAGACCGGCAAAAAAGTCGTTCCCGGCCGTTACGCCGACATATCGGACAGCTACCATATATACGGTTCGTACTTCGCTGAGTTCGAGGGGTTTCTCAAACTGATCGAGAACCGCACATTCGAGCAGCGCACGTGGCACAGCGAGTACGCCGAATCGTTCTTCGCCGAAGGCCGCGCGCGCATCGAAAACGAGAAGTGACATAGCCGCATACCGGCAGCGAAGCAAATCATCTCAAACTATTATCAGCCATAATCGGCGCAGCATGCCGCGCCTCTGCAATCGCATTTTATGCAACAAATTGGCCGATACGGGATTATATTTTGCGCGCGACGGTGATGTGCCGCCATGCGAGCGATGGGAAGATTTTGAAAAGAGAGGATTCAAGAATCGAGTCAGCGAGAATGAGCGGCGGCAGGCAGGCGAGGCGCAAAACTGATGCGGCGCGGGGCGAGCGTGATTCAACGATGACGGTGAAGAGGAAGAACAGCTCGGAAAAGAGATTGACGGCGCGGCGGCTGACGGTTTCGAAACCTGAGGCGCGAAGTTTTTCGCGCAGGACGCCGGGCGGCTGCGATTTCTCGTCGCTGCTCATCACGCGAACGGAGCGGCCGACGCTATCGGCGAGGCGTCGCAGAGGATGTCCGCCGTTGGGGTCGGAAATGAAAAGAATGCCGCCGTCCTGCAGAACGCGGCGCGCCTCGGGCAGAAATTTATCGAGGTCGAGATGGTGCGCGGCCTGAATGATGAAGACGGTGTCGAACGAGCGGTCGAGCGCCGGGAGATTCTCGCAGTCGGCGACGAAGACGGCGGGGGAGTTGTTGGGCATGCAGCGGTCGAGCGCGTAGGCGCGGTCGGCGGCGAGTCCTCTGCGGATAACGCCTTCGCTGATGTCGCAGCCGGCGGAGAGCGAGGCGCCCATGGCTTTGAAGTAATGGACGGTTCTCGGGTTGCCGCAGCTCGCCTCAAGCGTTTTCTTTCCGGAAATCCACTCGGACTTAACGAAGCGCAGGTGGCGGTCCCAGAAACGCAAAACGATCCGGATTATGAGGCGGCCGACGGGGTTGTCGTCGCGTTCGAGAAACGAAATGACATAGACGCCTTCGCCGTCGAAGTGCGATTTTTCCCGCGTATTTTTGTTTTGTGCGGCTTGAGCCATTAAGCTGCGGCGCCTGATCCTAAAAGTTGCGCGGCCGCTTTTCGCGCGGCGGAGCGCCGATTCAATCATTGCATTATTCCACGCCATTTTCAATAGAGATAAGCGCGGCCGGACCGGGCGCGCGATTTCCGGCGCCGCGCGATTTCTAACGAATCGTTATTAAAGCTCCGGGAATTCGGATATAATACAATGCGAAACCGGGTCGCCGCGAGAGGCGGCCCGGGACGAAAGGCGCCGCGGAATGAAAGTCGTTTTTCTGCAGGACAACGGAATCAACGAGTCGCTGGCAATGTGCGACGTATCCGGGTTGCTGAAAAGCCGCGGGCATTCATGCGACGTATTCATAAAGCGCAATGAGAAAAAGTTTCTGCGCGCGGTCGTCGAGAGCCGTCCGGGGCTGATCGTCGTGCCGATGGACATCTGGGGCGAGCGCGTTGCGCTGTCGATCGCGGCCGAGGCGAAGCAGGCGCTGCCGGATGCGCCGATAGCGTTCTGCGGAACCTACCCGATGCTCTTCCCCGAAGTCATAAACGACCCGCAGGTGGACATTGTCATCCGGGGCGAGGCCGAGTTCCCCATACTCGATCTGGCCGAACGGCTCGAAAGCGGCGCCGACTACGCGGACATTCCCAACCTGACTGTAAAGCGCGGCGGCGAGATCATAGAGAATGAAATGCGAACGCTGCTGCAGGATCTTACGCTCCTTCCGCTGCCCGACCGCGCGATTTATTTCAAATACTGGTACATGAAACAGATGAGCCTCAAGCGGTTCACCAGCGGCCGCGGCTGCCATAACGCCTGCAGCTTTTGCTATAACGCAAAATACAAGGAATTCTTCAAGGGCAAGGGACGCTATCTGCGCCGCAAGCCGGTCTCGCGGATCATCGAGGAGATCGAGGATATGAAACGCCTGAGCGCTCTCTCAAGCATCCATTTTTCAGACGACATTTTCACATACGACAAGCAGTGGGTTATGGATTTCTGCCGCGAGTACAGCCGGAGATTTTCCGGAATCCCGTTCACCTGCAACACGACCGTGCACGACATCGACGACGAGATGATGGCGGAGATGAAGAAGGCAGGCTGCTTCGGCATAGCGATCGGCGTCGAAACCGGCAACGAACGGCTGCGCATGGACAAGCTGAACAAGATGTATCTCGACAGCGACATCAAGCGCACCGCCGCGCTGATAAAAAAGAACGGCCTCTATCTGACGGCGTTCAACATGCTCGCGCTCCCGTACGAAACAATCGACAACGCGTTCGAAACCGTGCAGTTGAACCGCGAGATCAAGGCCGACAACGTGCGGGTCACGTTCCTGTCGCCGATTCCGCGCACGGCGCTTGTCGAGGACGCCGTCAGGGACGGATTGCTCGACGTCAACTATGAGGAGACCGGCATGCGCATCATGACGCCGGAGATTCAGACGAAAACGAACCGCGAGTTCGAAACGCTCTATGCCCTGATCGACGTCGCCGTCGCGTCGCCGCTGCTCGAAAAACTCGTGCGCAGGCTGATAAGCGTCCGGATACCGAAACCGATCCTGTTCCTGTTCCTGCTTCCGAGAATGTACCGGGAAAAGAAATTCTTCAATATAAAATTTATCTCCGGCCTCATCTTCTATCTGAACACCACGCTCCCGCAATACCGCACGAAAAATTTCAACAATTATTTGCCTTAAAACATCTTGAAGAAAAACCTTTTGCCGGCCGGCCGGGTTTTTAGGGCTTCACTTGTCTACTAATGATACAAAACGTCTTTCACGCGCATCAATTTTATCGAATTTAGGATGATTTTTCCTCAATCTCCTTTTCCAAAACTTTTCAGTTAGATCGAGTTTATATTTTTGTGGTATGATATTAATATGAACCGCTGAAATAAGGAGCGCAAATGAAAAACAGATGGATTTATATTTTTATTTTTTCAGTCGTTTTGTTTTCAGTTGATGCAATACGATCAGAAAAAGTGAAAGCTCCCGTCAAATTCTTATCAAGCTGTGAGATGGACCTGAATAATGATAAACAAACAGATATCGCGATGTTGATGAAAACCCGGAGAGGAATGGAATTAATAATACTGATAATCAGAAAAGATAAATACGTTACATACAATTATTTTTTGGGAGAGTCCGAGACAAAACTGGAATGCCATTATGGGAAAGCCATTAAAGAAACAGATGCCGGACACGGAGACAAAAAAGGGAAAACATATAAAACAAACGGCGCGTATTTAATAATTGCGCAACCGGAAGGCGCCGCCCGCGCTCTTTTTTGGGACAATAACAAGTTTCACGAAGTATGGACTGCTGACTGATAAACATTCAAAAGATGCAATATATGAATTGAGTTCGGGATTGCCGCGACGATCGTTTTACGAACTTCTCGCAATTACGATATTTATAGCTACCCATCCCATCGCTAAAGTTTTTTGGAAAGTATGAAAACCTTTTTAACAAAAAAGGTTTTCATGTTTTATTAATATTTTTAAATCTTTTCGATTTTTGCGATGAAGTCGGCGATTTCGAAGGGTTTGGAGATGTAGCCGTCGCCGCCGGACTCGCGGCAGAGGGTTTTGAGTTCGTCGGATGACTTTGCGCTGAAGAGGTAGACGAAGATGCCGGAGTAATCCGGGTTTTGTTTGAGGGCGCGCAGGAGATCGGGACCGTTGCCGTCCGGCAAATGGACATCGAGGAGAATCAGGTCGGGCAGCTTTTCGCCGAGCCGCCCGTACATAGAGGCGCCGTTGTGCGCTGTTGAAACAGTGAAACCTTCGACTGTGAGCAAATCCTCCATGAGAGCGGCCAAGTCACGGTCGTCGTCGACGACAAGGATGCTGTTGACGGTTCTGCGAGGCTCTGCGGCGGCCGGCTCGGTTTTGGCCGGCAGCGAGAAATAGACTGCGGCGCCGCCGCCGGGCCGCTCTTCGATCCAGACGCGCCCGTTGTGGATTTCCATGTATTCCTTGACGATGCTCAGGCCTTTGCCCACTCCGTCTGAGATCGGGTGTTTGCCTTTGCGCACCTGATAGAACGGGCTGAACACCAAATCGCGTTCCGACTCCGGAATGCCGGGTCCGCGGTCAAGAACGCCGATCACAAGGTCGCAGCCATCTATCGCTGCCGTGATTTTGAATTCAAGGCATTCCCTGTTTGAATATTTGACCGCGTTGTCGATCAGATTGTCGAGAACCTGTTTGATGCGTTCCGGATCGCAATGGGCGTATGCCGCGCGGATGTCCGGCGACAGGTCCGCCTGGAACGAGAACCGGCCGGTGTCGAATCGCTTCCCGATAAGGTTTGCCAGAGTCAGGCGGGATTCCTCGATATAGATGTTGAGGAATGTCCAGGCGGGCACGTCGCGCATTTCGAACCGAGGCGTTTTGTTTTCGAACATGGCGAGGTCGAGAAGCTCCTCGACGAGTTTGAGTTCCTGCTGGCCGCGTTCGTGGATGATGCGCAGCTTGTTTTTGACGCTTTCAGGCAACTGCTCATTTAGCAGGAATTCCGAATATCCGAGGATGACGGAGAGCGGGGTTCGGAGCTCGTGCGAGACTGAGCTGAGGAAGTTGATCTTAGCCTGTTCGAGGCGTTTGCGTTCGGAGGCGTCGCGCGAGATGCCGAGCGCCGCGCGCACTGCCCCGGAATTGTCCGTTATGGGAACGAGCTGCGAGTCGAGCCATATCTCGTTGTTCCGGAGATTTATTGAGTATTCAACGGAGATAGGCTCGCCGGAATCGAACACGCGCTCGAAGTTTGCCATTTGCCAACCGCAAGCGCCCGCGGGGAAGAGCAGATCGCGCGGTTGGCCGATGAGCTGGTCCTGAGAGCAGCCGAGCTGGGCGGCGCCGTATTCGTTGACATATTCGATGATGCCATCCCGGTTGACGATGAAGATGGTGTCTTTGGCGGATTCCGCGAGCGCGCGGTAGCGTTCCTCGCTTTCGCGAAGGGCTTCCTCAGCCTTGAGCCGTTCGGAGAGGTCGCGTCCGTTGATGACGATGAAGGGCGATCCGGACGCGGGGACGACGGTTTTGCCGATGCCGTCCATAAGTTTATACCGGCCTTCTTTGTTGAGCATGCGGATGTCGGCGCGCGTGGTCATTCCGGGATTCTGAATCGAGTATATGTTGGCCTCCATGGCGGGCGCCTGATCGTCGGGGTGAACGTAATCATATATATTCCGGCCGGTCACTTCCTCAGGCGTATAGCCGAAAGAGGCGATGGACGGGCTCATGAACCGGATGTCGCCATTGAGGTTCAGGACCATAACGATGTCCTGAGTGTGTTCGAGAATGGAGCGGTAGTATTCTTCGCTGGCTCGCAGAGCGTTTTCGGCCGTTTTGCGTTCGGTGATGTCGCGGATGATGAACTGGAAAGCGTAGGGGACATTGTTTTTTATCATGCGGGACGTGTGGATGCTCAGGCACCGGTTCGCGCCGTCCGGGCCTTTCAAGTCAATCTCAACAACTTCGGTTTTTTTGCCGAGAACTATGGATTGAAACCGCGCGGCGTATTCAGATAATTTGTTAGTGTCGATCAGGCCGATTTCTGTGAAATGCCGTCCGATTAAACTCTCGCTCTTCATGCCGAGTTGCGCTTCAGTCGCCGGATTGGCGTCGACGATAATGCCGCTGAAATTGACGATAACGATTGATTCCGGAGAGGATTCGAAAAGCAGGCGGTAACGCTCTTCGCTCTCAATAAGCTTTTCTTCGGTCTTTTTATGTTTGGTGACATCTCTGATATTCAATTTAATACCTGCGCCGGGTTGTCCTATTCCGCTTGCATTATTTAACGCAATGAACCGACATTTTCAACAGCAGCTATCCAGTTTATCTTAAATCCTTGCGGATGTGGATGATTCAATCGAAAAAAACTTCTTCTTCAAACCTTTTCAGTTTCGGGTCTCAGATGTCGACATGGAGTTTCATTCTGCCAAATCGCTATAACTGAAATGATTGGAATTGAGTCCGGGGTTGCCTCATCGATCGTTTTACGAACTCCTCGCAATGACGAAAAAGAATCGTCAACGTCGATAAAGGTTTTCATTCATTTCTTATTTTACAGGCGCCCAAGCGCCGTCGCCGAAGCGTTTGTGGAAGAAATCGGCGATCTCGGGATTCGAGAACCGGTGTCCCATTTCGGGATGGCGGTCGACAATGAAATGATTCGAGTAGCCCATGAAGTCCGCGATCTTTTTCGTGCGATCGATCAACCCTTCGGCGTCCATCTTGTAGAAACTATCCTTCTGACCCCATTGGATCATCAGGTCGCGTGGAAAAATTGCGGCGGCGAAATCATCGGCGGCGAGCTTTGTCGCGAGCTTTGGAATGTGCTGGCAGCGGCAGTGCTTAGGCGAGAAAAGATAGTCCCACGGAATGTAGAGGCCGGTCACGACGGCGGCGCCGACTTCATCGTGAAGCGCGGCAAAATTCAGCGTGCGCCAGCTTCCCATGCTGATGCCGGCGGCGCCGAAACGTTTCATGTCCGCCTGCGGAATCGAACTGAGAAGAGCGATGTCCTGATAGCCGTCCTCCATCAGCTTCCCCATATAGAGTTTGTTTTTGGAAATGAGGCTGAAGAAATAATCGACATGGTTCGGCGTTTTGGGAATTTTGAATTCTCCGAAAGATCGCGCGTCCGGCGCCAGCACGACGTAGCCCAGCTTTTCCGCAAGATATTTAGCGAGCGCGTTTTCATTTGTGCCCTCGCCTTCGGCGGCGTTGATCTTGCCGGCGCCGTGCCCGTGGTAAACGATTATCGCCGGGACGGGCTTCTTGGTTTCAGGCACGAAAAGATAGGCGGGAATGCGTAGGCCGTCGGTTGTCGCGTATTCGATTCTGTGTCGCGTGACATTTTTGCCGACAGGAATCGATTCGGCGTATGCGGCGTCGAGCGGAAGCGGTTCGTATGACGGCTTGATGCCTATGACGTGTTTGTAATAAGCGATGACGTTCGCGCGCCATTTATCGAATTGGTCCGGAGATTTCACATTTTGCCAGAAACCGTAGGGGGGTGGGCCGGACATGGACGCGCCATACATATTGGCCGGCGGTTTTTCAGCGGCAGGCGCCTCGGCGGCGGCTGTTGCAGTTATGAGGCATAAAGCGAGAGGCAGGGCGAGGCAGAGTTGCCATAGCGCAATCTGGCCGCCTGAGAAAAGCCTTCTCTGCGAAGAGCCTGCTGTAAGAGTTGTTTTCAATATTCTCCCCGTATCAACTTTATTTATTCAACGATCTCCGATCCATAAAGCGATTATATCACGAATATTTGAAATGATTTAGAAAATCATTTTGCAGACGCCAAAAGAAGGCAGGCTTTCCAAAATGTTTTTCCTCAAATATCTTTTCGCTTAGATTACAATTCCTGGCGCGGGATGGCGGGGGGCAGTTTTTTGCGGAGGATTTTATATTTAATGAAAGCGGCGCCGAGAGCGCGGGCGATATCCAAGCCCTGCATTGCGCGGTGGTAGAAACCCTTAAGCGTGCGGCCGGTGGGGCGATGAGATAGGCTGACGGGAACTTCAGCAACTTTGAAGCCGGCGCGAACGGCGTCTATGAGCATGGCGGTTTCGACGCCGAAATCCTCGCGGAAGGGATAGACGGCTTCGAGAACTGCGCGGCGCATGGCGCGCTGGCCGGAGAGAGGGGTTCGGGCCTCGTAGCCGCACATTTTGCGGACGCCCCAGCGGGTGAATTTAAGAACGATGCCGAAGCCGCCGCCGGGGGTCGAGAACGAACCGATGGCGAGATCGGCGTCGCCGTTTTTGACGGCGTCGATGATGGGGCCGGCGCAGGAAGCGGTTTCGCCGAGGTCGGAGTCGAGAAAGACGATATACTCGCCGCGAGCGCCCATCAGGCCGGCGTTCATAGCCGCGCCTTTGCCGTGGTTGCTCGGGCGCCGGATCACGCGGACGTCGCGCTCGGCGGCGACCTTTGCCGTCTCGTCAGTCGAGCCGTCGTCCACCACCACAATCTCATCGCACATACGGCAGTGGATCAGCGCGTCGAGCGTAGCGCCGAGCCGGTCCGCTTCGTTGTAGGCCGGCAGAATTATCGAAACTGTTCCGGGATTAAGTTCCAAAATTATTTTTGCCCCTGATTCTGTTTGTGGGTTTCCTCGAGGCGCCTGACGACTTCGATCTGGCCGGGCAGCGTCTCGGCGTCTGAAAAATAGAGAATGCCGGAGGGTTTGAAAATCTCCTCGTAGGCGGCCTGTTTGCCGTAAACAACGTTGAGAGATATGCCCTTATTGCCAAGGACAAGCTTTTCTATCGGCAAAAGAATATCGCGCAGCATCTTTAGGTCCACGTTTTCGCCGAGAGCGAAGATGACGCCGTCGACAGGCTTCTCAAAGCTGCCGGATGCGACCGAGCCGTCCTTCATGAAAGCGTCGGTGTACTTGGAGCCGAAGGCGGCGCCGCGCAGTAGTTCTTTTCCGAACTGGTTGACGAAAGCGCCGGCGTCCTCGCCGGCAAGCTCGGAGAGTTTTTCCGGTTTGACGCGAAGTTTGAAAGCGTTGACGGCGCCAGCGGATTTGAGAGGCGCGACAAGCGAGTCCTCGGATGCGTTTTCGCCGGGCAGGACACCGATCGTGACGACGCCGTAGCGGAAGCCGTCGAGTCTGCCTGAAAGCAACTGAGGAATCAAGCCGGTTTCGAGCGAGCCGATGTACTGCTTGGACGCGGTGAGCTCGGCGCGCGTGTCGCGCACGTCCTTGCGGATATCCTTGTAGTTGCCTTCGAGGCGCTCGATGACCCTGTTCTGGCGGTCGAGAATGGAAGTGATGCCGAAGAAATTCGTGCTGCTGCCGACGATGATGCCGACGCCGAGCGCGAGGAAGACCGCGGCGATCGATATTGCGTGATATCTGATGTCAATGGGTCCCACGTTGGGCCTCCGTCAGAGTGTCATAAATTAAAAAGTATGCGCAGCAGGCGCATGAACTGTTTTGTGATCGGGCCGAGCGGCGAGACGAAGAAAACGGCCGCGATCGGGAATGCCGCGGCCACGATCAGATAGAAAAGAAGCTGCGGCCTCATTTTGTTCTGGTAGAGTTTGCTGACGCCTTTCGCGTCGACAAGAACGGAGCCGACGCGCAGGCGGGTGAGGAAAGTGCTGGCCATGCCGCGGCGGCCCTTGGAGAGGAAATCCTCCATGCTGAAGTGGCTGCCGACGATGACGATGAGCTCGGCGCCGCGCTCGAATGCGAGCAGCAGAGCGAGGTCCTCGCTTGTGCCGATGGTCGGGATCGCAATGCCTTCGAGCTTGAGTTCATTCAGCCGGTCCATCCCGGGGGCTTTTCCGTTGTCGTAGGCGTGCACCACGAGCGTCGCGCCGCAGGAGAGCGCCGCGTCTGTCACGCTGTCCATGTCGCCGAGGATAATGTGAGGCGGGAATCCGTTTTCGAGCAGCGCGTCAGCGCCGCCGTCGACAGCGATCAGCACCGGGTTTTGTTCGCGTATGTATTGTTGAAGCGCCTGAAGGTCTTTTTTGAATTCGGAGCCGCGAACTACGACAAGCGCCTGCCGGCCGCTGAAATCGAACTTCATGCCGCCGGTGTCGAGCCTGCTGTAGAGCAGGCTTTTTTCCTTCTTGAGGTATTCGAGCGTGTTCGCGGCGAACTTCTCGATCTCCTCCTCCATGTTTTCCTTGGCGAGCTGGTTGCGGACGTTGAGGCGCTCGACGTTCATGACGGCGCCGCGCACGAGAGTGCGGCCGTTCGCGCGGATGTCGCCTTCGGCGATCTCTATGGTGTCGCCGTCCTGAATGAACTGAAGGAAATCGTCGCCGACGTTGTCGATTAGCGGTATGTCCGCTTCGAGCAACAGATAGGGTCCGCGATTTACGTATTTGCCGGTGATGGATGCGCGGCAGTTGACGACTGCGCGCGGCTTGCAGACGACGAGGTTTTCGGCGGCGACCATGTCGAGGTCCTCGTGCATGATAATGGCGATCTCGCCGGGTTTGAGCCGCTTGACGAGGTTTTTAGTGCGCGAGTCGATGCGCGCCGTTCCGGAAAAACTCATGATGCCTCCCTTGCGCGCGAGGCGTCGTCGATGAGCTGGCGCGCGAGTTTGACGGAGGCGTTGCGGACGCCGGCGTCGCCGAGCATGCGGCATATTTCGCGGAGCCTGTCGTCGCCGACGGCCACGCCGGTCCTGATGAGCGTTCGGCCGCCCTGTTGCTCCTTGGCTACCGTGACGTGCGTGTCGGCGAAGGCGGCGATCTGCGGAAGGTGGGTGATCGCCACTACCTGCCGGTGTCTGCCGAGCGCCGCGAGCCGGCTGCCGATCACGTTCGCCGTCACTCCGCCGATCCCGGCGTCTATCTCGTCGAACACAAGCACGGACACAGGGTCGTCGCTTTTCAGCAATGATTTGAACGCGAGCATCACGCGCGACAGCTCGCCGCCGGACGCCACTTCCGCGAGCGGCCTCGCCGGCTCGCCGGGGTTTCCCGAGAAAATGAACTCGGCGCATTCCGAGCCGCGAGGGCCCGGCAGCCCGTCCTCGCCCTCCGAAGCCCGGAAAGAGGCGCGGAAATCGGCGCCCTTCATCCCGAGCGCCTCGAGCCCCTCTTTCATCTGCTTGCCCAGCCGCGCCGCTTCCTTCGTTCTGCTTGCTGTCAGCCGCGCCGCGAGTTCGAGAAGCTCGGTTTTTTCTTTCTCAATTTTTTCGTCAAGCTCGCCGCAGAGCATGTCCTTCAGGTCGAGTTCTTTCAATGTGTCGAGAGATTTATTTTTAAAATCGATCAGCGCGGCGACGGAGTCGCAGCGGTTCTTTTTAAGCAGGTCGCGGATTTCGATAATGCGGTCCTGCATCTCGCGTAGGCGGTCCGGGTCTGATTCTGACTCCGAAGCGATAGAGCGGAGCGCGCGCGCGGCATCTTCGAGAAGCGCGTCCGCTTCGAGCAGCCGGGAGCGGGCCTCGTCGAGGCGAGGCTCGATGCCTTCGAGAGGATCGAGGGCGGAGATGGCGAGCGCCAGCCGGTTCAGGGCGGAGGTATCCTCGCCGCTGCGGCAGACGAGTTCCGCGGCCTCTTCAGCGCCGGCGGAAAGCTCGGCGGAGTGTTCGAGCCGCCGGGCGTCGGATTCGAGTTCGAGGAATTCCTCCTCGCACTGAATGGCGGCCTCGATTTCCTGAACGCGGAAGCGGAGCAGGTCGCGCTCGTCGTCGCGCTGCTGGCGGCGGGCCTCAAGATACCGCTTTTCGGCGAGCAGGGCTCGGAGCGATTTTCTTTTTTCCGTATATTTTTGGGCGAGCGAGAGGTGTTTCTCGCCGGCGAGCAGGTCGAGGAATTCCGTGTGGTCGCTTTTGCGCAACAGTGACTGGTGCTGGTACTGGCCGTGGATGTCGGCGAGGCGCTCGCCGACGCGGCGCAGGAGAGCTGCGGGAACGGCGCGGGAGTTGATGCGCGCGGTGGAGCGTCCCGAATCGGCGATCTCGCGAGAGATGATGAGTTCGCCGTCCTCGCCCGTGTCGATGCCGGCGGCTTCGAGTTCGCCGGCGAGTTCTTCCGGCGGGCGCCACTCGAACACGCCCTCGATCAGGGCGCGGGCGCATCCTGCGCGGACCACGTTCTGCTCCGGTTTGCGGCCGAGCAAAAGGCTGATGGCGTTCACGAGCACGGATTTTCCGGAGCCGGTTTCGCCTGTGATCACGTTAAGGCCGCCGCCGAGTGAAACGGCGAGGTCGTCCGCGAGTGCGAAATCCCTGACTCTGAATTCACGAAGCAAACCGGGCTCCTTACAAGAGATGAAATTTTTCGCGCATCGTGCTAAGAAATCTGGACGGGCTGACTCTGGCGTAGCGGACCGGATGCGGGCCGCGCCTTACGGTGACGTTGCCGCCGGGGGAGAGAAGGAACTCCTCCTGCCCGTCGACGATCATGATGACGTCGCGGCGTCCTTTTGGCAACTCCGTGCGGATGACGTCGCCGCCGCCGGTGACGAGCGAGCGCTCGAAAAGCGTGTGCGGGCAGATCGAGGTCAGCAGGATCACGTCGAGGTTCGGCGAAACGATCGGGCCGCCCGCGGACAGCGAGTAGGCTGTAGAGCCGGTCGCGCTCGAAACGATCACCCCGTCGCCGGGGAACTCGGTGAAATAATCGTCGTTGATGTAAACCTTGAGGCGCAGCATGCGGCCGGAGTTCTTTGTGATCACGACGTCGTTGACCGCGGGTATGGAGCGCTTTTCGCACACACCGCCGCATTCGATGTCGGCTTCGAGCATGCAGCGCTCTTCAATGTGGAAGTCGCCGTCGAGAATCCGGGACAGCGCTTTTTTCGATTCGTTGAATTTGAGTTCTGAGAGGAAGCCGAGGCCGCCGAAGTCGACGCCGATGATAGGCACGCCGTCGCTTGCGGCCGCGCGCGCGCAGCCCAGCAGGGTGCCGTCGCCGCCCATCACAATAACCAGATCGAGCTTTTTCGGCAGCCCGCGGCTGAGGTCGCGCACGGCCACAGTTTGGACGCCTTTTCCCTTGAGCCAGCCTGAAAGCTCCTCGAACTCGCTCTTCTTTACCTTGTCTTTGTTTATCCGGATGCCTATCCGTTTCATGCTTTTAGTCTCCCTGATCCCCGGCCCGCGGGAGCGCGGCGCGCCGCGCTCCGATCGCGCACATAGTTTATCATAAAGCAATAGCACGGTGAAGCGTCGCAAAAATCAGTTGCCGGCCTTTCTGCCAGTCCGGACAAAAAATATCAATGAGAAAGTAGCGGGGCGTCCCTCTTTTCATCCCGGATTCATTCTTCTCCGTCCTATCTCCAGCCGGTTCTTTGTGCTAAATTATTCATCATGGCATCGGACAGCATGCAGGCGACAATTGTATTGAAGGCCGGACGCGAGAAATCCGTCACGCGGA
>JBAYJY010000014.1:0-42992 GCA_041664945.1 bacterium
GTTGAAAACGGAATCGGAGTATGAAGCCGCCGGCCGCTGATGGTTCAGGCAGAAGGGCGGCGGAAAGATCCTATGTATAAAACTCGACAGCGGCGGAAAACTGATTCTTAAAAAAGCGAACGGCGCGAAGGGCAGCGAATAAGATAGACGGGCTTGTCCGGCTTTAGCAACCGCGATTCCGGCGTCTTTCAGCGCGGAGCGCCTTTGCCGGGGCGAGCGCTCGCCGCTTTCTCTATTTCTGACCCTATCGTCCCTGAAATTTTGAATCTCCTAAGGTTCATTCCCCGCAATTAATTTCCTCATTCGGGCAGCCGGTAAAGTCATTTGGAAACAGTGTCAATTCCGTCATGCACATGTTGCAGCCGGGGTCTCCAGTGGCTTTCACCGTGATTTTGTACGTTTGAGAATCGCCGCTGTTTCCGGCGCCGATCGCCAATGTTCCCGGCGCGCAACTCGAATTCGCCTGCTCAAGCGTTTTCCCTTTGCAGCCTTCTTGTTCAGCGCATGGCCCTATGTATTTATCCAGCAAAGCAGGGGTTAATGCGTATGCTCCGTTGTCAGCCATATATGTTTCCTCGGCGGATTTGAGGTTATCGAGAAAGAGCATGCAGTTCATATATTCGGCCCGCGGCCCGGCTTCAAGAATATCCTTCATCTGAGTTTCAATAAGGGGCTGCCTGTAAAAAAAATCTATCGAAGGGCCTCTTGCGAGAAAAAGAAGATCGGCGTCGAATTCATCCTTCGGCGGGATGTCATAAACAGGGCCGGCCTCCTTATATGCGGACTCGCTCAGGTCGAATTTCAGCGTGTTAAAATCGTCCGAGGGTTTCAATATCATCACGACCGTCTCAACGCCGTTCTTGTTCGGCAACTGCACGGCTATTCTGTTTCCGCTGATGACTTTGAACTTTCCCTCGCCGCCGTAATTAGGCAATCGTAAAGACGGGAACAGAACTTTTCCGTCTTCCTTAAAATCCATGAATTGAACTGCGGGCATGTTCCATGTCCCTTCAAATCCTGTCCTGTTCTCGCTGCCCCGCGGCCTGTATAAAAACAACATGGTCTCGTTCATAGTGACTTGGAGAAAATATTCGGGGCCTGCTTTTTCAAGGGCCAGTTTCAACACATCTCCGCCGGGGCTTTTCGCAGTCGCATCTGTATCGCTGTTCTTTTTGAACAGCCATTCCTCGTAAGCCTTCTCATTAAATGGGGGAAAGGCTCGCAGAAGCCGCATTTTAACGAAACCGTCATCCGTAATTTCGAGCGCTACGGGCGAACCGGGCATGCTCATGCCGTATGGAAGCCACTTTCCCGCCATTTTTTTCATTACCGCGGTCGCGGAGTCGCCGCTGCCATCTTGATCCGCCGCTCCAGCCGTCGCGCATATTCCATTGAAGCTAAAAAGCGCCGCGAGGAAAGCGGCAATAAACACCAATTTATATATCTTTGCCATAGCGATATCTCCATTTATCTCAGATTGACAGGTTTTCTCAAATCAACTCTGATTTGAATTTATCCTTATCAGAAGCAAGGAGAGGCATCCACCCTGCAAGGCAATTGTAAGGGAAAGGAATATTCGGGTCAAACTGGAACCGTCCTTTCCCGGTCGCCTATGCGCTTAATTCAAATATTTGTCTGATCAACAGGCGGGAGTTGACAAAAAGCGAGTTGCTGACGGATGGAGCGATGTGTTAAAATGCAAATAATGCCGCAAAGAGCGAAAAGCCTTTTTAAAATAACAGTGATTGTGAGCGTTCCAATATTAGCTTGCGTTCTTGTGATGTTCTATGCAAATCCATTAGCTTTGGTTTTATATCTGATAAATGGAAATATTGAGTCGTTTGATGGACCTTTGGCAATGGATCGTTATCTTTGGAAGTTGACGATAATACTGACCTTCCCATTTATCGCATGTTCTTCAATCGGGTTCTTTCTTTACAACAAGAGCGGGGAATTAAAACTGACTTTCAAGATTATTTATATTTTGACGCTTATTTCATCCTTGTTTTGGATGCACATTCTTAAAATAGATTACTTTTTCGAACTGTTATTCTTCAAAGCGAAACTGTTCGGTTGATTTTTCGAAGCAAAATTTTACATTGGAAGCGCCTCTCTCTCGCTTCCGGATGTGTATTTCATAAGCAACATGCGAGAATGAAATGAAATGGCGAGTAACAAGTAACGGGAACTCAGAAAAATGAAAAGCCAAAAAGAAATAAAGGCTACGATATATACGTGCATCGAGATCTGGGTTGCCGCGCTTGCTTCGCGGGCTAACAATGACGTGTTATTCGAAAGAGCGGAAAACGGGATTCGAACCCGCGACCCTCAGCTTGGGAAGCTGATGCTCTACCAACTGAGCTATTTCCGCTTACGATATCTATTCTAACCGCTGACGCCGCGAAGTCAATATTTCATCGCCGTGTTTGGCAACTGTTTGCGGATAGCCGTCTTGGCAATTTCTTTTAAGTCTTCAGCCTTAAGGCCCAACGCCGCATTTATTACAAAGGTATATGGGGCTTGACAACAAACCGAGGGAAATGAGTTATAATATTGTGAGCTTGTCCGGAGAGGACGGGTTTTACGCCATTCAAGCCGTCCCCGGAAGGATACGATATGGAATGTAAAAAATGCGGCAAAATGATTGATATGCGCAAAGAGCTTAAGTTCTGCTCCGGCTGCGGCGCCGAGATTATCGAGGAGAAACCCGCGCCCAAGCTCATCACGCGCGAGCGGGCCGGCGCGCGCAATCCGATTATCACCGAGCGCGCGGTCGAGCTGGACACGCGGACGAGAGTCTTTTATCTATGCTCGATTGTCGGCTTTTTTGTTGCGCTCATCATGGTCCAGTTCAGCATCGCTTCGGTTCTCACGGCGTTTCTTTTAGCTGTTCCGGGCGGGGCGCTGATCGGCATTTTCTGCGTCATCGCCGTGTCGAAAACCGGGCCGGCTTTGAAAAACCAGATCAATGAAAGTTTCTGGTTCATTCCTGTTAAAGGGCCGGGCCGCGGTTTTGTCGAGGGGCTCGCCTCTGCGCTTCCGCTCATGGGAAAGCTGCCTCAGGATGCCGCGAAACCCGCTGATAAGAGCAGGAAAAAGTAACGCCGCCCTGCGCGAGCATTTGTTTTGTTCATGATTCAGAATATTTCGTTAGCAGGGCACAGCATGCTGCGCACATACGGCGCCCCCAACAGCATCGCGTTTCATTCGTTCTGAACAATTGCCTCGCGTCCTATCGGCGGATTCGAAATAAATGTGTATAATTAATGCCAAGTCGCTTTCAAAATGCGCGGGGCGCAACATGTTCTTCCCTGCGAGCGCGTCAGATTGCGACTGAGAGATGAGACCAAGGTTTGTTGTCTCCGGGAGGGCGGCCGAATGGCGTGGGAAAAACGCGAAGCATCGCTTGAAGAGTTGAAGGGCGCGCGGGTGTTGCTGACCGGCGGCGCGGGATTCATCGGAATCGCGCTCGCGCGGCGGCTGGCAGGCGTCGCGGAGACGGTGATTTTCGACGCGCTGCCCGCGGACGCGCTTCGCGACAGGCTCGCCGCTGCGGATGTCGACTCCGAGTTCCAGACGGGCGATGTGCGTTTGCAGTCCGACGTCGCGAAAGCGGCCGCCGGCTGCACCCACATCCTTCACCTCGCTTCCGTGGCGGGCGTCGACTCGGTGATGTCGCGGCCGCTCGAAACGATGGAGGTCATTTCCGAGGGCACGCTCAACGTTCTGCGTGTCGCTGAAAAGCTAACCGGGTTCAAACGGCTCGTCAATTTCTCGACGAGCGAGGTTTTCGGCGACATGGCGTTCAAGCTGTCCGAGGGTGAGCCGACGGCGCTTGGCGCGGTCGGGCAAAGCCGGTGGACGTATGCCGTCAGCAAACTCATGGCGGAACATCTCGTTTACAACTACCACAAGGTGCGCGGCCTTCCCGCCGCCTCCATCCGTCCCTTCAACATCTACGGGCCCGGCCAGATAGGCGAGGGCGCGATCCACCACTTCGTCAAATGCGCCATCAAGGCCGAAGACCTGACTATACACAACGACGGCACGCAGATTCGCGCGTGGTGTTACATAGACGACCTCGTCGAAGGCGTTCTGCTCGCGTTGACGCTCGATGCGGCGGTCGGCCACTCGTTCAACATCGGCAACCCGCGCAGCACGATAACCATCTACAACCTCGCGCGAGAGATCAAGGACCTCGCCGGCTCGGAATCGGAGATCAAATTTGTCGACTGGCCGTTTCAGGACATCGACCTTCGCGTTCCGAACATCGACAAGGCGCGGGCGACTCTCGGATTCGCCCCTCAGGTGGAGTTGCGCGATGGAATCATCAAAACAATCGACTGGTACCGCGACAAACTCGGCAGGGGGGCTGCGCATTGAGGCGGTTCGGAACCCACGGCGACGGCGCTTTTTCGATGAGCGATTTCAAGTCGCTCGGCGATAACGTCGTTATCGAGGCCGGAGTTATGGTTTTCCAGCCAGAAACAATCGAGATCGGCGACAACGTTTACATAGGGCACATGACGATACTGAAGGGCTACCCGGGCGGAACGTTGCGGATAGGCAACGATACCTGGATCGGGCAGCAGTGTTTCCTGCACGGCGGCGGCGGGCTGGAGATCGGCTCGCGAATCGGGATCGGGCCGGGAGCGCGGTTTCTGACGTCGGACCACGAGGACGACGGCTCCGGCGGCCCGCTGCTGGATATGCCGCTCAGGTTCGCGAAGGTGACTCTTGAGGACGAATGCCACATCGGCGCGTCGGCGACGATATTGCCGGGCGTGACCATCGGGCGCGGCGCGCAGGTCGCCGCGGGCGCGGTTGTAGCGGCGGACGCGCCTCCGCTCGCGGTTGTAGCGGGCGTTCCGGCGCGCGTCATCCGCATGAGAGGGAAAAATTGACTGACGCAAAAAAATACGATTTCTCTGTTTCGCTGCTCATTCCCGCCTACAACGAAGAGGAGAACCTTACGCGGAATCTGCCGGTCATGATCGGCGCGCTCGACTCGTTCGTAAACGATCTGGAAGTCATCATTGTAGACGACGGCAGCGTGGACGGCACCGTCCGCGTTGTCGAGGAATTCGCGGCGAAAGACCCGCGCATCAAACTTGTGCGGCATGAAAAAAATCTCGGCCCCGGCAGCGGCATCATCACTTTGGCGTCTCTCGCGACCCGCGATATCATTCTTTTTCTTCCGGCGGACATCGCAATGCGGCTCGAACAGCTTCCGCGTTACTTCGACGCTATTCAGAATGTCGATTTCGTTGTCGGCGTCAGCTCCGCACGCTCGGACTATACGCCGTTCCGCAAGCTCGCTTCCTTCGTCTACATCAAATTCATAAAACTTCTGTTCAAACTTCCTATGCGCCAGTTTAACTATGTGAATGTGTATCGGCGCGAGGTCCTTCAAAAATGTCCGCCGACAATAAACGGAGTTTTTATTTCGGTTGAGATGCTGGTGAAGGCGATGGACGCCGGTTTCCGCTATGCGGAGGTCGACGTCGATTACGTGCCGCGTGAATTCGGCGTCGCCTCTTGCGGCAAAACGTCCGTGATTCTCGATACGATCAGGGAAGCGCTGAGGTTCTATTTCAAGAAGCGACGCGGCCGAATCTCCTGACCGCCGCCGCGAAGGTGATCCGGAACTACATGCGAACCGAACGCCTTAAAAAAGAATTCTTTCCGATCCTGTTTCTGCTGGCCCTGACGATCGTCTGTTTTTACAAGCCGCTTTTCACGGGCAGGAACTATCTGCCCGCCGATTTGCTTCAATATATCTATCCCTGGAAAAGCGAACTGAAGGAAGAGCCGGTCCATTTGAATTTCGCGGGAACGGACGTCATCCAGTCGTTTTATCCGTCGTTCGCTTTTATCCGCCGTTCGCTCAAAAGCGGCGAAGTCCCCATGTGGAATCCGCACCAGTCTTCCGGCGCTCCGTTCGCGGCAAATTGCGGGGAGGGCGTTTTCTACCCGCCCAACGCTTTTCTGCTGCTATTGTTTTCGCCCGAAAAGACTCTCGGGCTGCTCGCGGCGCTCCACGTTTTCCTCGGTGGGCTTTTCATGTATCTGATGCTGCGGTATTTCCGCGCCCGGCAGTGGCCGGCGCTGGCCGGCGCCGTTGTTTTCATGTTCGCAGGACCCTACATCGTCTGGCGCCAGTTTCCGTCTTTCAACAGCGCCGTCGCGTGGATTCCGCTCGTCATGCTATTGTTCGAGATGAGCGTTAGGCGGCGGCGGCCGGGCCCGGCGCTTCTCGCGGGCGGCGCGGCGGGCTTTCAGTTGCTCGCCGGCAATCTTCAGAACGCTTCATTCACTTTCGTCATTCTCGGTTTCTATGCCGCGTTCCGTTTTTTTACGGAGCTTAAGGACAAGCGCGGCCTCCGAACGGCTTTTTATCCTTTCGCCGCGCTCGCGTTTCTCACGTTCGCCGCGTTCGCCGTCGCCGCCGTGGAACTCGTTCCAACTTACGAACTGATGATGAACAGCCACCGCGCGCCCGGAATCTTCTTTTTATCAAAATTCGGGCGGGTGTTGCCTTTCGGCTATCTCGGAACGGTCTTTGCTCCCGACTTTTTTGGAAATCCCGCCGCGCACACGCAGTTCTTCGGCCCCGGCGAGTTCGTTGAAAACTGCGTCTATGTCGGCCTTCTGCCGGTCTCCCTGTTTTTCCTCGCATTCTTCGTCGCGCGAGACCGGATCGCGCTTTTCTTCCAGTGTCTCGCGGCGCTGATGTTTCTTTTTCTGACCGGGTCTTTCGCATATTACATCTATTACTATATAGCGCCTGGCGCGAAAGTCGTCTCGGCGGTTCGCTTCTCTTGCGCTTACGCGTTCGCTATGGCCGCCGGAACCGGCCTGACTCTGAACAGTCTGGCCGCCCGCCGCGGCGAGTCGCCCTCGCGGTCGCAGGATTCTTATGTCAGGATGGCCCTGTATGCCACAACCGCCGCGGCCGCGATAGCGATTTGCGTTTCAGCAGCCTATCTCATGGATGAAAAAAGCATGCCTGCAAGCGTCATGTTCAAATTCGAGAGCGCGAAATTCGCTCTATTAGCCGCCGGCATGATTTGCGTGTGGGCGCTTTTGCTTCTCTTCAGGAGGATGCCGGAAAATTTGTTCGGCGCCTTGGCGGTCGCGCTGATACTCGCCGACCTCTTTGCATGGGGCTTTTCCTTCAACCCGTCGACAGACCGGCGCTTTCTTTATCCTGAAACGGGCGCGACCCGGTTTCTGGAGAATGACAAATCGGTTTTTCGCATTCACAACTCGAATGGCCCGATTGTTCTCACGCCGAACTCCTCGATGGTTTTCGGTTTTCAGGACATCGGAGCCTACGACTCTCTTTATTTGCGCAGATACTACGACCTTCTCCTTCGGTTCGAGCAGCGAAACGGGCATCCGGAGAAGGACCGCCTCGTAATCGCGCAGCCCGGCGCGGCCGCGGCTCCGCTTCTGGATTATCTTAGTGTAAAATATTATCTGAGCGCGCAGCCCGTCGTGTCGCCGGACTACGAACTCGCGTATTCAGGCGGCGTCTTCGTTTATAAAAATAAACGTTTCATTCCGCGCGCAGCGCAATATACAAGATGGAAATTGGCCTCAGCGGAAACGACGCTTGAAAATATTGCTTCCGGGAATTTCGATCCTTCGCGCGAGGTTTATCTGGAGAAAGAACCGTTCAGAGACAGCGGCGCGGCGGCTGATTCCGGCGCGGCGGCGACTGCTGAAATAGTGTCATATTCGCCCGGCAGGATCAGAATAAAAACGTCGGGCGGGCCGGACAGCGTTCTTTCGGTCAGCGAAAACTATTACCCCGGCTGGAAGGCGTGGGTTGACGGCAAGCGACAAAAGATCGTGCGCGCGAATTACGCGTTCATGGGCGTGCCGCTCGCGGCCGGAGCGCGCGAAGTCGTGATGCGCTTCGAGCCTGAGTGGGGCGTGTGGGCGCCGAAGGTCTCGCTCGCATCGGCGATTATTTGCGTCTTCGGCGGCATGTTTTTGTCACGGCGGCGGAAACCGTAGAAGAAGATGAAAACAAACAAGGACCGCGCGATAGCGGCGATTTTCTTTCTGATAATAGCGGCGTGGTTTTTGCGTGGCGTGGTTTTCAGAGGCGAGGTCTTCATGGCGGCCGACGCGCTGTGGAACTATCCGCCTTGGGACTCGCTGACGGAGAAGCCGTTCAAGCCCCATAACGCGCTTCTGATGGATTCGATCCAGACGTTCTATCCGGCTTACGCGTACAGTTCGCGATGGCTGAGCGCGGGACATGTTCCCCTGTGGAACCCGAATATAATGTGCGGCGTGCCGTATGTTGCCAGCGGCGACGCTGAACTGTTCTATCCGATCACCGCGGCGTTCTTCCTCGCGGGCAAACCGGAGGCCGCCTTCGGCTGGAACGCGCTTTTGCATCTGTTTCTCGCGGGACTTTTCATGTATTCGCTTCTGCGGGTCATCGGCGCGGGGAAAGCCGGATCGATTTTCGGCGGGTTGGCGTTCATGTTCAACGGTTGGCTCGTCGGCTGGATGATGCTGCCAGGATTCCTGCACTCGGCGATATGGCTGCCTCTGATGGTCTGCCTTTACGAGTTGTCGCTGAAAAGAAAGAGAGCGCTGTACGCGATGCTCGGCGGTGTCGCGGGCGCGATGCCTTTTCTGACCGGCAATGCGCAGGTCGGCGCGTACGCCCATCTGTTCCTCGGCGCGTATGCCGCTTACCGCGTAGTCAGGGGCGACGGCGGCAGGCCACGCGCAGTTGCTTATTGGCTGCTCGGCGCCGGCGCCGCATTCGCGCTGTCCGCTCCGCAGGTTCTTCCGATGCTCGATCTCATGCAGCGCTCCCAGCGCCCGGTGGCCGAATCGATTTCATCGCTCATGAAATCGCCGTTCCAGGTCAAACATCTTATCATGGCGTTCCTTCCCAACTTCTACGGCGATCCGGTGAACGACAACTACTGGGGGACGCTGAACTACAGCTCCCTTTGCCTGTATATGGGAGTGATCCCGGCGGTCCTCGCGCTCGGAGCTGCGGTGTTCGGCAGGATGCGCGACAGGCTCTTCTTTCTATTCGCCGCCGCCGCCGCACTGCTTCTGGCGCTCGGCACGCCCCTCAACATCATCTTCGCTCCGCTCCCCGGACTCAACCGGCTTCCTCCGTTCAGAATCATTTATCTTTTTACATTCGCTGTTTCCGTTCTCGCGGGAATGGGCCTCGAAAACCTGATTCGGGCCGGCGCCGCCGAGCGGAAAAAGTGGGCCGGCCTCTGGGCCGTTTACTTACTGGCGTTCGTCGCTTGCGCCGCGGTTGCGATCCATCAAACGCCCGGCAGCTTATTGAAAATTGCGAAATTCGAACGCGACGGCCTGATGATTCTTTTCGCGTTCACTATAACCGGACTCGCCGTTTTTCTAATGCCGAAGCTGAAGCCCAACCTGCGGGCGGCGGCAATCACGCTCCTTGTGTTTCTCGACATCGGCCTGTGGGCGAGTTGGTATAACCAGCCGGTCAACAGCGCGTACATTTATCCGATGACGCCTTCTATCGGACTGATGCAGAAGGACCGCGGCCTGTTTCGCGTCCATGCCGTGGGGGACAGTTGGATTCTTTTTCCGAACTCGGCGATGTACTACGGCCTGTTCGATATCAGAGGCATCGAGTCTCTTTATCCCAGCAGGTATTTGAAGCTTGTCGACAAATTGTCGGAGCGGAATTTCGGTTTTTACAACGGCGAGCCGAATCTGGTGGATATTTACGGATACGACGTTCCCCTCATTGATTTTATGAACGTTCGCTACATTCTAACGAAGGAACCGATAGCGCGGGCGGGCGACAACAAGTATATCGAAGCGCCGCGCGCGAGGCTGAAGAGAGACGACGCGCGCGTAACGATCAATCGAGGCGCGATGCTTCGCTTTTTCGGAATGTCGCGCCTGCGGGCGCTGAAGAACGAAGACGCTGTTCTCGACGCGGTGACGTCCCGCCGCTTCGCTCCTTACGACGAGGTGTTGCTGAACGGCGAAGAGTTCAAGGGCGCGCCCGGCGTTGCGGCGCCGAAACCGGGCGAGTCCGGCTACGTGCGGCTGAAATTCACGGATTTGATTTATAAGCCCGACGACATCTCGTTCACCGTGGACGCGCCGAGGCCGGCGATGCTCGTTTCCTCAGAAGCGAATGACGCTGGATGGATCGCCGAAGTGAACGGGAAGCCATCTCCGATTTATACCGCAAACTATCATTTCCGGGCGACGCCGATTCCGGCGGGCAGTTCAGAGGTCGCGTTCCGTTACCGGCCGGCCCCTGTCGCTCGAGGCGTCGCGGCGGGATTATCGGCGGCTCTTTTTCTTTTCGCAGTCGTTCTGACGTCGCTTTGGAAACGAAAATAGACATGGGAGGCATTTTCCGAAATGAACAATATCGCAAAGAAATTACTCGATCTTATCGCCGGAACAAGCGCGATAAGTTATTCGGAATATGAGAAGGCTCGAAGCGGGAGCGGCGCTGTTTTAATCGACGTGCGCTCACCGGCCGAGTTTGCTGAGTCGCGTTTGCCGGAGGCGTTGAACATTCCGCTCGACGTTTTGCCGAATCGTTACGAGACGTTAGGCAAGGACAAAAAAATTGTCACTATCTGCGCGCACGGCGTAAGGAGCGCGAAGGCGGCGAAGTTCCTATCCGCGAAAGGCTACAAAGTTGAAAGCTTGGCGGGCGGCATGGCGGCCGTGCCGGACAAGAGTAAAATAAAATAATCGAAAGGCGCTTAAATGAAAATCACGATATTCAACTCAAGTCCTCATGGAGAAAAAGGAAACACGCAGGCGGTTGCCGACGCGTTCGCCAAGGGAGCCCGGGAAGCCGGCGCCGAGGTGGAGACGGTTTTCATCGCGCGCAGGAACATCAAGCCGTGCATCGCCTGCATGGCCTGCTGGATAAAGACGCCCGGCGTTTGCGCGATCAAGGATGACATGCATGAACTGCTCGAAAAGATGCGGGGTTCAGACATCGCTGTTTTCGCCACGCCGGTCTATCTCGACAACGTCAGCGGTGTCATGAAGAATTTTCTCGACCGCCTGACGCCCAACGCAGACTGCCATATCGAGAAGGACGAAAACGGCGAGTCGCGGCATGTCAAAAAGGGCGACAGGGATTTTCTTATGGCCGTGATCGCGACATGCGGCTATCCCGAGCAATCGCACTTTCAGGTGATCAGCCTCTCGTTCAACAGGATAGCGCGGCAGATACACGGAAAGGTCGTAGCTGAGATTTACAGAGGCAGCGGCATTCTTCTCAACAACATCGAGAACACTCCTCTGGAACCGATCGTCAACGCATACAAAAAGATCGTGGAGAAGGCGGGCCGCGAAGTCGTCGAAAAACTGGCGCTGTCTGACGAGACGAAGGCGGCGCTGGACAGGCCGCTGGTTCCATACGATCTTTACATCAGCGAGGCGAACAGATATTGGGACAAAAGACTCGCGAAACTTGCTGGAAAACAGAAAGCGGAAGAATAAGCCGCAGATCTTTGCGAGCTGCGCATTAGCGATAATTGTGACGAGATGAAATAAACGGAGGCAATTCAATGTCAAAAAACACGTTTCTGAAAGTCGGACAGATGGCGCCGGATTTCACTATGGACGACGCGACGGGCGGGCGGTTCGCGCTTTCCGATTATAAGGGAAAGGGTTCGGTCGTCCTCGTTTTTCTTCGGTACGCGGGGTGCCCGATATGCCAGCTCGCGCTCGCGGACCTGAAAGACGCCTACGACGAGTTTAAGGCTCGCGGCGCCGAGGTCGCGGCGTTCGTGCAGAGTCCGCCGGATACGATAAAGAAAAGCGGCGATCTTTCTGTTTTCCCGTTCCGGCTGATCCCCGACCCGAACGAGACGATTTACAAACTTTACGGAGTGGCGGGCGGCAGTTTTTTCGACATGCTGCACCCGCAGACGGTCGCGCGCGGAATTCAGGCCGTAGCGCACGGACACAAGCAGGGCAAGATGGAGGGCAATCAGTGGCAGTTGCCCGGCGATTTTATTGTTGACAAAGAGGGCGTTTTGAAACTCGCGCGGGTGGGGAAAAATCTCGCGGACAATCTTCCGCCGCAGCAGTTGCTCACGTATCTGTGACAGCGGCGGTTAAAAATGCTGAGGCGCAGCATGTTGCGCCCCTGCGAAATAATATTCCCGGAAATAATTAGATAAAAAAAGCGCGGCTTCGGGGCCGCGCTTTTTGTTCTTAGATTGGCTTGCTGATGTCAGGCTAACTGTTTCCTCATGCGTTGTTCGAGCGCTTTCAGGTCGCCCGGCACGAAATATCCGGCAGCCGCGAACAGGATGCAGCCCAATACTAAGAACACGGGCAACACCGCGAGCGCGAACTGAAGGTTGTATTTATCCGAATAGTATCCAACGATAAACGGCGATATCGCGTCGCCGAGAACGTGTATCAGCAGAATGTGGACGGCGTTGAGCGTCGCGCGCAGCTTGGGCTCGATGAGCGACATGAGAAGCGCATTCTGCGGACCGTTGATCATCGACAGGAAGAACATGCAGAGGGAGACGCTTCCGACCATTATGATGTAATTGTTCGAATATAGGAATCCATACATAAACGGAATGCCGGCGAGGATCGAGACTACCATGATTATGTTGTTGGCGCGTTTCGTTTTCTTGAAGAGCTTATCGGCGAACAGGCCGCTGAGAATGACGCCTGCTACTGTGAAAAGAATGACAACCGGGCCGACTTTCATAGCCGCTTCCGAGGAGTCCATGTTTTTGAAGCGCTCGACGAACGGAAAAATCCAGATCGTGAGCGCTCCCACGCAGAATGTGACCAGAATATTTCCGAGAATCATCAGGACGACGGACTTGTTCTTTGCGAGTTCCCAGATGCTCGGCCTTGCGGCGGCGTCGATTTGCTTGGCCTCATCTTCGGTGAGATAGGTTTCAGTGCCGCCCTTGACCGGCTCTCGCAGGAAAAATGCCATGAACGCGAACAGAAGCCCCGGAGGACCGAGTATCCAGAATATCCACCGCCAGTTGTCGGACCGACGGTAGTTGAAATTCGACTGGTTGAACAATTCGATTAAAGAATTCGCATACTGCGCGTTGTCAGAAATCAGCATCAGCTCGATCTTGTCCTGCTTTGTCATCGGGCCGTGAAAGACCAGCTCCTTCTTTTCGCGATCGTAGAAAAAAATGTTTTTGTATTTTTTAGGGATTTGTTTCTTAAGATGCGCGGGCCATGTCGCGAGCGCCTGCCGGGTCTCTTTCAACTGGGCGCCTTCCAGCGTTCCGATCCCTTTGACGATTGCTTGAGCCGCCGTTTTTTCCGCCGGAGTCGGTTTCCTATCGCCGGATTTGTCGGCGACCTTAAAATCAACATTGAAAAGTTTTGTGTAGGCGTCGGCGGGCTTTGAGGGCTTTGGCTTGATGTGTACGAGCGACAGGACAGATTTTACAAACTTAGTAAAAGCGCCTGCGGGTTTTGCTGGTTTCGGCAGCTTCGGCTTGCTCATCACGAGCGACAGGGCGGCTCCATTTTCGGGGCTTGTGAATCTGAATTCGGCTTTCTTTTCCTTCGTTTCGCCCAATCCCTTGTATTGCCAACCGTTGACGGTCTCGTTAATTTTATACGGAGCGAGAGAACTCATTTTCTTCAGATCGAAGCGGTCTGTTTTGTCGAGAATAACTCCCGCGATGACCATGGCGATCGCGCCGCCGACCACCATAGCCGACATGAAGATCGAGATCGCTATGTTGCGCTTTGCCGCCGGAAAGTAGTCCGTGATGATCGCCGTTCCGCTCGGCGCGTAGATTCCTTCGCCGCTTCCGACGGAAGATCGCAGAAAGAAGAACTGCCAGAAAGACTTTGCGAACCCCGAGCATGTTGTGGCGACGCACCACACCGCCGCCCCTAGCGCCACCACTTTCGTGCGGCCGAATTTAGTGCGGTCGGACACAAGGCCCATCGGCAGCGACACTATCGCGTACACCATCATGAACGAACCGGCGATCAGTCCCATCTTCGCGTCTGTCACGACGAAGTCGCGCTTGATGTGCTCCATCGCCGGCCCGATGCTCAGCCGGTCCAGATAGTTAACCAGATTGATCATGAACATTACGAACAGCGCGTACCACGCATACCCTATTGAGATCGGTTTTGTTGGTTTTGCCATCTTCAGATGTTCTCCTTGGACGCCGCTATCGCCGGCCGGGCCGGCGGCGTAATAGTTGCTATTTAACTACTATGTTCACAAGGGCCGAGTTCGTTTTCGGATTCGGCCTCACGATCACTTTCGCGACCTGCTTCCCCTCGACCCATTTCGCGATCCGCTCGTCCGCGAGAGCGAGCTTCTCGATCTCCGCGTCCGCGGAGTCAGCCGGGACGTCGAACTTGCCGCGCACCTTGCCGCTGATCTGAACGACGACCGTCCAGGTTCCGGCTTTTGTCAGCGCCTCGTCGAACGGCGGCCACTTCTGCTTGAAAATTGTTTCGCCGGCGCCAAGTTCGCGCCAGAGCTCTTCGGCGAAGTGCGGCGCGAGCGGCGATATCATTATGAGGAACGTCTCGACCGTTTCGCGCGAAACCGCGAGGCCGGCGTTCTTTTCGTCCGTCGCAAAATTAATGAACTCCATAAGAGCGCTGATGATCGTGTTGAACTTGAAAGTCTCGAGTCGCTCGGTGCAGTTCTTTATGAGGATGTGCCGCTGGCGCAGAGTCTCAGGGTCGTCCGACGCGCCGGCTTTTTCCTTCGCTTCGAGCGTCCATTTCCAAGCCCGTTTCATAAAACGGTATATGCCTTCTATGCTGCGGTCGCTCCATTCCGATTCCATCTCCGGCGGCCCGACGAACAGCTCGTACAGCCTCAGAGTGTCCGTGCCGTATTGCTTCACGATCTCGTCCGGGCCGACAACGTTCCCTTTGGATTTCGACATTTTTTCGACCTTGCCGGTCTTATCAGAAATGCGGCAGATCATGCCCTGATTGAAAAGGCGGGAGAACGGCTCGTCGAACTCGACCGCGCCGATATCGAACAGGAATTTTACGAAGAAACGCGAGTAGAGCAGGTGCAGTATCGCGTGTTCGATGCCGCCGACGTAGAGGTCGACCGGCATCCAGCGCTTAAGTATTTGCGGATCGGCAATGCCGTCCGCGCATTTCGGGTCGGGGTAGCGCAGGAAGTACCATGAGGAGCCCGCCCACTGAGGCATCGTGTCTGTCTCGCGCTTGGCGGGGCCGCCGCAATCCGGGCATGTCGTGTTGACCCATTCCGAGATCCCGGCGAGCGGCGATTCGCCCGTGCCGGTCGGCTCGTACGACTCGACTTCCGGCAGCAGAACCGGCAGTTGCGATTCAGGGATAGCCACCCAGCCGCATTTCTCGCAGTTGACCAGCGGGATCGGCTCGCCCCAGTAGCGCTGCCGCGAATAGATCCAGTCCCGCATCTTATAGTTGACGGTTTTGCGTCCGCGGCCCTTCGCAGCCAGTTGCGCCGTTATTTTTTCCTTCGCGTCCTGCCAGTCCATGCCGTTGAAATCCCCGGAATTGATCAGCTTTCCGTCTATGATGTGCGCCTCGACAAGCGTTCCGTCCGGGTTGCGCTTCGCCTGATCGCTGTAAATGACCTCTATGATCGGTATGTTGAATTTCGTGGCGAACTCGAAGTCGCGTTCGTCGTGCGCCGGCACGGCCATGATCGCTCCCGTGCCGTAGCCCATAAGGACGTAGTCCGAAATCCAGATCGGAACCTTCTCGCCGTTCACCGGGTTAATCGCGTACGCGCCGATGAAGACGCCGGTTTTATCCTTCTTCGCGTTCGTGCGGTCGATGTCGGTCTGTTTGCCCGCCCAGTCGATATAGTCTTTTATTTCTTTTTCCTTCGCCGGATCGCAGATCTCGGACACCATAGCGTGTTCCGGCGCGAAGACGACGTATGTCGCCCCGAAGAGAGTGTCCGGCCGCGTCGTGTAGACCGTGAAATCGCGCTCGGAACCGTCGCGCGCGCTGATCGCTTTGAACACGACGTCCGCGCCCTCGCTCCGCCCGATCCAGTTGCGTTGCAGCAACTTTACCTGCTCCGGCCAGTCCAGTTTGTCGATGTCGTTCAGAAGCCGCTCCGCGTACTCCGTTATCTTCAGCATCCACTGGTTGAGGCTCTTCTTCGAAACCTCCGAGCCGCAGCGCTCGCAGTTGCCGTTCACGACTTCCTCGTTCGCCACGCCGGTCTTGCACGACGGGCACCAGTTGATCGGCATCTCCCTTTTGTAGGCGAGGCCCTTCTTGAACATGTTGACGAAAATCCATTGCGTCCATTTGAAATATTCGGGGTCGGTAGTGCTGAACTCGCGGTCCCAGTTGTACATCGCGCCGATCTCTTTGAGCTGTCGCCGGATGTTGTCGATGTTCTTTTCCGTGTTTATGCGCGGGTGGATTTTCTTTTTAATCGCGTCGTTTTCCGCCGGCAGGCCGAATGCGTCCCATCCCATCGGGTGCAGAACGTTATAGCCCTGCAATGTCTTGAACCGGGAACAAACGTCGGACAGCACGTAACCGCGCCAGTGGCCTACATGCAGCCCGCTGCCCGACGGATAGGGGAACATGTCGAGGCAGTAATACTTCGGCCGCGGGTCGTCGTTCCGGCAGGTGTGCAGGCCGGTTTCTTCCCAGAATTCTCTCCATTTCGCTTCAAAATTCTCAAAGTCGTAGTCTCTCATGATGCTCTTCTTCTCTTTTTCTTTATTATTGGCCGCGCTTCGCGGCGCCGGAATTGTAAATTTAGCACAATGCAAACCTGTTTGCAATTCGAAATCGACAAGCAGGCGTATGTATGTATGGTTTTGGCCAAAGTTTTTGGAATCGTTTCCGCGTCATAAGAACTGAGCGGAGAAGCAATCTAATCTTTTCTCATGTCAAATCCCTCAAACTTCTCTTTGACATGACTATCAATTTCTTTTCTGATTTTCTCAAAATCCGATAAAAACCGCTTCGCTCCGGCTGTAAGCGTAGTTCCGCCTCCGCCTTTGCCGCCGGTTCTGGGCTCGATCAACTTGCAACCCAGACGCTCTTCGAGCTTTTTCAGATGGCCCCACGCGTGACGATAGGAAATCCCGAGCTTTTCAGCGGCGGCGTTAATCGAGCCGACTTCGTCAATTGTTCTGAGCAGCTTAAGACGCCCGTCGCCCAAAACGTTCAAGCCGTCTTTTTCAAGCCAGATTTTTATTTTTACTTCCATTTTTTCTCATTATTGTTGATGTGGCCCCAGTTTAACTCCATTTTGCGTACTAAGTCAACGGGGAGACACTAAAAAAGAAGCGATTCTTTCCATTACGGTTTGGCAAAACTAATATTTTCCTGCGCGCAACTGGGTTTTAGAGCAAAATACAGCTCAAAATACGATGCAATAAGTAACTTAAAGCTAATAGCGATTAATATAAAGGCCCACCGCATATTCGAAAGCGCTCAACGTGGCCGCGACGCGGACAATCATAATTAAGCCTTTATATAAAAGCATTTTGACGTAGCCATAAAGAATGGCGGATACAGGCGGAAAAGTTGGCGACAGCAGAGTTCATAAAGAAAAACCGGTTTAAAAAACAAAGGCCGCCGTTCTTAGAAAGGACGGCGGCGAAGGAGAAGGAGAAAAAGTTAAAACGCGTCAAAACACGTTCTATTGTCCGGATGGCGTTCTCAAAAATGACGGAATGTCGAGCTCGTCGCGAGAGGAACCGCCCGAGGCCACTCTTCTGGCCTGAACAGGCTGTTGCTGCCGTTCGGGAGTTTCCTCCGGAATGGCGCGCTCGGCGGCGACATCGAATCCGGTGGCGACGACGGTTACTCTGATAATGCCTTCAAGAGATTCGTCGATCACGGCGCCGAAGATGATATTGGCATTTTCGTCGGCTTTGCTGCTGATGATTTCAGCGGCGTTATTGACCTCGTGGAGGCTCATGTCGCGTCCGCCGGTGATGTTGATCAGGAGGCCCTGAGCGCCGTCAATGGGTTTTTCGAGAAGCGGGCAGTTCATCGACATCTCAGCGGCTTCGACCGCTCGATGTTCGCCTCTGGCTTCGCCGATCCCGATCAGCGCGGACCCGGCGTCTCTCATAATCGTTGAGATATCCGCGAAGTCAACATTTATCATTCCGGGAATGGAAATCATGTCAGAAATGCCCTGAACGCCCTGCCGAAGCACGTCGTCTGCCTTTTTGAAGGCTTCTCTTACGGGCGTTCCCGGCTCTATTACAAAAAGAATTCTTTCATTTGGGACGGTTATAAGGGTGTCAACCTTGCTTTTCAACACGGCCGCGCCCTCTTCCGCCACCATCTTGCGCTGCCTTCCCTCGAACGAGAAAGGCTTCGTGATAACGGCGACTGTCAGCGCTCCGAGCTCTTTCGCCACTTCTGCGATGATCGGGGCCGCGCCTGTGCCGGTGCCGCCGCCCATGCCGGCGGTAATGAACACCATGTCCGAGCCTTCGAGAGCCTGTTCTATCTCGTGGCGACTTTCCTTCGCCGCCAGCAGGCCCTTCCCCGGATCGGCTCCGGCGCCCAGTCCGCAGGTCGTCTTCGGGCCGATCTGAATCTTATGGCGGACCTTCGACGTCACTAACGACTGAGTGTCTGTGTTGACGACAATGAAGTCAACTCCGCGCAGTCCGATCTCTATCATTCGGTCCACCGCGTTGCTTCCGCCGCCTCCGACACCGATTACACGAATACGAGCAAATCTGTCAATTTCAGGGCTAAAGGTATCTGACATATTCCCCCTCCTTACGAGTTTCTACACTTTTTATATTTTTGCGCTTCTTTCAGCCTTGTTAAACCTGTAAAAATCAGTACAAGTCTCGCCCACCAAACATACACAATCATTATGACTTTTCGGAATCCCCATGCTACGGCATCGGGTCTTCCATTTTTTCAGCTCACTTGTTCATCCCAATCCCAATAAAATAAATTCTGAGTGTATTGGTCTGAAACACGTCTTTTTTTAGTTTCCGCCGACTTTCTCCCGCATTAATTTATATAACCGGCTCTTTTTGTCTGTTCGAGAAAGTCCTTAATATATATGTTTATTTCATTTCTTATTTTCTTTAGCAATTCCTGTCCGTTATTGCTTCCACTCACAGTAAAAACTACAATTTAGAGTGTCATTCCAGAAGAGCTTGAGAGCTTATTCGTTGATTGACGTCCTCCTAAAGAGCTCTGGCGCGACTTAATGATACTTTAAGATGCCTTAAATGGCTATACTGACGCCGCTGCAATTATTGTTTTTAAGCCGGAAACAGAGCGTTAATGCAACGCGATCGGCTCCCGGCCGGAATCAAACTTCATTTCAAGGTTCAAACTACTTATTCGTCGACGGAACTGTCGACGATAACATTTTCGGATTTGCTTTCTTTATGCTCATCGAGATTCAGAGTAAGTTGGTGAATTTTATCGTGATACAATTTGACTCGATCAACATCTTCCGGGAGCCAGACTCTCCAATTTCTGCCGTCGCGGTGAACCACATCGGGTATTTTATTTTGACGAATCCACCTGAGAAGGGTTGATTTGTCGATGTTTAACAAGTCGGCGACTTGTTTTGTGGTATATTTATTCCGCATTAATGTACCCACGATTGCCTATAGTTAAAGGCATACTATTCTTTTTTGAGTGTTTTGTCAAGACTGCCAGTAAAATATTGTTTTATTGTACGATTATAGGGAATTATGTAAACAATAGTGAAATACGACACGGATAATTAAAGAAAAACAATTCGGAAAAAGAGAAAAGAAGCAAGGCGGCAACGCAGATAAGGGCCTACAATTACGTATAGTTAGATTTGGCGACAGTCAAATTATTTGTGTCATTTGAATCGCATAGCGCAACAATGGAGTTCAAATGGGATGTCCGGGAGAATATCGCTAAAATGAATTGAGCTTGACGAAAGCGCTACAAAGATTAGAATAAAAGGGCCGGTTAGTGTGTGGTTTTCTTTTTGGAATGGGAAAACCGTAATACAAACGGTGACGGAGGTGACTTTAGTGTTTTTAGAAGATGTGCTTGGCAGCAAGACAAAGATACGAATTCTCTACACATTATTTAAGCGGGATAAAGAAACTTATTTCGAGAAAGAACTGGCTGTTGCATGCGGCTCTTCCGTGTCCGAAGTAAACCGCCAGATAAATTCACTCGTTGAGTTTGGACTCGTGCTGCATTACAAGGAAGGCCGGCTGAAAATTTATAAATTGAATCCGGCGCACTTCCTGTATAAGCCGTTGAAAGACTTGTTTACAATTATCGGCTGACGATGCGCCCGGGGTTTGTCCGGGCAACGGACGCGGTTTGTTTCTTTTGCGCCTGTACATGATGTGAACATCACGGTTTTTAGAAACCGGCAGCGATATTGAGCAAACTATAATAATTCTGCGCGAATCTGTTAAAGGTAAAATAAGCGTCGCCGGCATGGATCTGAGAAGGGCGCCGCAGACGCGAAAAAAGTTTTCGAATTGACGCCGGGCGACTTGGCTGGAAGGTTTGGCTCGATGGATTCAAGATCAAAAGCGATGCTCGACGATCTCGACAAGAGGCTTAATGCGCTCCGGCCGTTCACGAGGCAGGAGTTTCGCTCAATCATGGAGCCAGTGATCGCGGCGCTCGACGAGCGGCTGAAAAAGATGGCGTTCGATTACGAGCGCGCGCCTTACATCGAGAAACGCGGCCTGCACGACGCTCGCAACATTATCACATCCGTGCCGGCCGACGCTTATCCGGAACCCGTTCTTTTCCTCTATACCTGTCTGCAGAGAGTGGAATCGTTTTTATACGAACGCGTGCGGACGCCGGACGCGGGCGGCGGCGCGGACGAGCAGCGAACGCTGATGTATAGATCCGGCGTATTCAAGACGATCAAGGCGCTCGCGGAGCTGCTTCCGGATTCGGCGTACGAGGCGTGGTCGTTTCGCCGCAAGGCTCTGAATATTATTGAGGATCGGTTGTGGCGGATGAGCCCGGCGGCGGCGGGCGCCCAGTTGAAAGACAGGGAGGCGCTTGTAATGCTGGCGGACACGTTATTATCGCTGCCGCCGTCGGAAATGCGTGATTTCAGCGGCGCCGGACAGTTCGCGGAATGGTTTGCGGGCGAGGGCGGCGAAGAAGCCCGCCGGCTTGCGGATCAGGTCAAAGTCGGGAGCAGGTCCTGATTGCGGTTCAACTAAATCTTTTTCACATTAAACCCAAATCCGGCGTCCTATTGACGAATCCGGGTTAATATTCTCAAGAGTTCATTAGTTACAGCACAACAAATATTCCCATAACAGTTAATCCGCTGTTTGATCTTTCATTGACTCGATGAGAATCCCGGCGATTTCAGGCCGTGTGAACTCAACGGGCGGGACTTCGCCGTTCGCGAGCATTTCGCGGACTTTGGTTCCAGAAAGCGAAACGTGGCTGGCCTTGTCGTGCGGGCAGGTTTTGTTCGAGGCCATGCCGCCGCACTTCGAGCAGAAGAAAGTGTAATCGAAGAAGAGGGGCGTGATGCCGAGCGAGGCCGGATCGAATTCGTCGAAGATATGGTGGGCGTCGAATGAGCCGTAGTAGTCGCCGACGCCTGCGTGGTCGCGGCCGACGATGAAGTGGGTGCATCCGTAATTTTTGCGCATGATGGCGTGGAAGATGGCTTCCGCCGGTCCGGCGTATCGCATTGCGGCGGGCAGCGCGCTGAGCAGAACGCGGCCGGCGGGATAATAGTTGTCTATCAGCGTCTCGTAACATTTCATCCTGACGTCGGCGGGGATGTCGCCCTTTTTTGTTTCGCCGACGAGCGGGTGAAGAAGCAGCCCGTCGCAGATTTCCATGGCCACTTTCGTTATATATTCGTGAGCGCGGTGCACGGGGTTGCGGGTCTGAAACGCGACAACGCGGCGCCACTTGCGTTCGGCGAAAATTCGGCGCGTCTCCGCCGGGTCGAGCCAGTATTGCGGAAATTCCCGCGGCGCGGGGCGGTTGACCATCCAGACGTCTCCGCCGAGCAGCGTTTCGCCCTGCGCGTAAACGACGGCGACGCCGGGGTGAGCGGCGTCTTCAGTGCGGTAAACTTTCAGCGCTTCTTTCTTTTTATCGTATGTATACTTTTCGGCGACATGAAGAATGCCGCGCGCGGCGCCGTCCGGGTCGAGCAGGGCGACATCATCGCCTTCCTTGATCTTCGAGGCGGTTTCGCCGTCGGCGGAGAGCGTTATCGGGATCGTCCATGGCAACCCGTTCGGAAGCCGCATGGAATTAACAACACTGTCATAATCCGATTTGCCCATGAAGCCGGTTAGCGGACTGAACCCGCCGATCGCGATCATCAGCAGGTCGGACAATTCCTTATTATTGAGCGTGACCGACGCGAGGCCGGGCGCTCGCGCTATCAATTCTTTCCGTTGTTCGCCCTCGGCGATCCGGTTGACGAGAGTTCCGCCATGCGGCGCAATTGTTTCCATTGGTTTATTCATCTCCGTTTCAGAAATTCCCATAAAGCAACCGCAGTCATTTTAGTCAATGCGCGGAGCAAATTCCATAAGCAAAGCGTATTAGCCCGTCATAGGAAGGAATGGCTTTAAATGATTAGCTGCTTTTGGCTATTTTAAAGTTTTTTTGAGCGAGATAATTGACATTTCAGGCTTATGGAGCATTATTAAGAATTATTAAGCCTTTTAGATCGCCATATGACGGCCAGGATTCTCAGATTAGGGGGTATCGGATATGTATGGACCTCATCTGATTCTTGAAGGTTATGACTCTCCCAAAAGAAAATTGAACAGTGTCGGATATATATACCGTACGCTCGACGAGTTCCCGGCTCTTATCGGGATGACAAAAATCATGCCGCCGCACGTGCAAAAACATCTGACGCCGGGGAATCCGTCATGGGGCGTTTCGGGATTCGTGATAATCGCAGAGAGCCATATAGCCATACATACATATCCGGAGCTTGGCTTTTTCGCGCTCGATGTGTTTTCATGCAAGGATTTCGACGTAGAAAAGGCGGTGAAATTCTGCGTTAAGAGATTCGGCCTAACCCGCTACGACCACAAGCTTTTGAACCGCGGCGAGGACTATCCGAAGGACATCGAGGAATCCGGGCGGATCGTTTGCGGGGACAGGCGCAAGTTTCGCAAATCGTCGCCGGCCGCCGTTTAATTCATGCCTCATAAAAAGCGGACCGCGCATTCTATTTCATTGTGATTATTTTATAGCCGGCGTTTTGATATTCCCCATATTTTCGTTATAATAATTAAATAGAAATTAAACCCTGAAGAAGGTGGCGTTGGTCATGAAAAAAATACTTGTTGTAGATGACAAGCCGCAGATCAGAGACCTTGTTCAGGCCGAGTTCGAGGACGATGGCTACACGGTCATTCTGGCGGACGGCGGCATTGAAGCGATGTCCAAGCTTGCGGAAATGAAGTTCGCTGTCGATTTAGTGATTCTCGACATTAAGATGCCGGACATCGGCGGCCTCGAAGTTCTGAATCAAATCAAGAAACAGAAAAAAGAATTGCCGGTGATTCTGTTGTCGGCCTATCCGACGTACAAGCAGGATTTTTCAACGTGGGCGGCCGAGGATTACGTTGTGAAATCCTCCGACCTTACAGAGCTGAAACAGAAGGCCGCGAAGTATCTCTGCGTATAGACGTTTTCTCCCCGTATATAAGAAAGCGAATTGATCAAAAGCTTTTTAGCAATTCCGATTATATGTTGTTGAACCGGAGGCCCATAGCCTTGAACATTACATATAGCCGGGCCTTCCGCCGGGAGGCGGAGGAGGCGGGAAGGCGGGCCGCCGGCCGGTGACTTTGCGTTTGCCCATTGAAGAGCCGCACCGCGAACAGACGTATTCATAGAGTTCCCCGTCCGGAAGCACGAGCAGCAGCCGCTCCCGTACAGGCATTGCTACGTTGCATTTGGGGCAAAGCAGATGCGTCGCGCCGAATTTCTTGAACTGTTCCATTCCAACCGCTCCGTTCGTTTGCAATATCCGCAATGATATTATAGCATGGCTTGAGAGCGGGCGCCGCTCCGGGGAGGCGAAGAGATGAAATATTCGACAGGCGGCATGAAACGCGTGTTCGCGGTGACGTTCGAGCACGGCGATTTGCTGATCGACAGCTTGAAGGAATTTGTGAAAGCGCAGGATATAAGGAACGGATATATATTCTTCCTCGGCGCGCTCAAAGAAGGGCGGCTGGTTTCCGGGCCGAAGAATCTGGAGCTGCCGGCCGAGCCGATGTGGAGCGAATTCGGAGACGGCCGCGAGGTGATCGGCATGGGTTCGATCGCGCGGGACGGCGACACGCCGCGGGTCCACGTTCATCTCAACGCGGGCCGGGCAGGCGACTCGCTTCTCGGCTGCCTGCGCGAGGGCGGCCGGGTCCACATCGTTATCGAGGCCGTTCTGTTTGAGACCGTTTTTGATTCGCTCACGCGCGCGTTCGACGCCCGCGTCGGGGCATATCTGCCGAGCCACGAAGAGTAACTGGGATTTTCTCTCTGAACAGTTAGCCCGCCCGCAATCGGCGTATTCGGGATTATCATTGAACCGTGAAAAATCAGGGTAAAATATTTCGACCCGCTTGCTTGAATCGCCGCCGGCGGGTAAAATATAAGTGAGGATAGAAGGCAATGGCGACACAAGTTTATACATCCACGCAGTCAATACCGCCCACATCGCGGCCGGCGCAAGTGTATTCAAGCGACCGCATGATGCCGCCGCGCAATCAGCGCATTGCCCCTATTCCGGCTAAAGCCCCGGACCCCACAAGAACGCCGCGCATCAAGCCCGAGGCCGCGCGCCGCGTCAACATGAACATTTAGTTCTTCTTAAGCCGAATTTTTCCGAATAGATGGCCGGTTCCGTTAGTTTTGTTTTTTCGCGCGCGCAAAGCGATTTCGCGGAAAACAAAAAACCCGTCTTTTCAGGGACGGGCTTCTTGACTTCAATGTTTTGCAGTGGACAGTTTAACGTCTTGCCCGGGACCGTCTAGCGCAACCTTCTTTGCAGTGAGATACTTGTCTCAGCATCCAATGTTTCATAGGTTACACCTCCTTTGAAGATACATTGAGTATATTTTGCTATAATTGCTCCCGTTTTTTCAAGCCGCTTTCTAAATCATCACATCTCAAAAAAACTCACTGTAATAATATTAACTGCAATGCCGTCCGGAAAGTTCCCGGCAGTCAAAAAATCATGTAAACAGAATATTTAGACCCTGCGCAAGCCGCTCGGCAGCCGATTATTATCCGATTCCGAAACCGAGAAAGACCCGCGGCGCGGCGTCCCAGAAGATATGCAGCAGAATCAGGCCGTAAATGTTTCCGGAGCGCCTGTATATCAATCCAGCCGCGCAGCCCCAGATCAAAAAGGTTCCGGCCATGTTGGCGATCAGGCCGGCGGCGGGCAATGTTCCCCACAGCATCGGCAGCTTGAAAACGGCATAAGCGGCGGCGGTTATCAGAAGTCCGCGCGTGTTTCCGAGCCGGGATTCGAGCCGCGTCTGCATGAAGCCCCGGAAAAACAATTCCTCCGCGAAACCCGCCGCGACAAGCGGCAGGGCGATCCCGCGCCACAAAGCCTGCCAGTTCATAAAGTGGCCGGGCAGGAACATCAGAGCCGCGGGCGGCACGAGGAAAAAAACCGCTGTCTCGATTCTGCGAAACGAAAGGCCGGCTGATTCCGGGCCGCCGCCTGAAGCTAAGGCCGCGGCCGCGACTGCGGCGACTGTTATTCCGGCTAAGAGCAGGTCGGACAAATCCTTATTATTTTTATTTATTACAGTCGAATATGAGTGAATCGCGAAATATGCGGCGAACAGAAATGCATAGGATGAAATAACGAAAATTAGTTGGGACTTTGGGTTCCTGATTTCGATTTTCGGCGCCGGCCGGTTCAGGGTCAACATAAAAACCGCGAACCAGCAGAACGCCATCGATCCGGCAAGGTACAAAAGCAGAGTCAGTTCGTTGAAAGGCATAAATTATTCTACTCTGGCCGATTGCGCTCGAATCCTAATGGCGGATTCGGGATTAAACCGGCCTATCGCGCGAGAGCGCTTTTGTTCAACTCCAATCTATTCTAACAACAAAGCGCGGCAAGTCCAGTTTTATCCTGAATCCGGCTCCTGTTAGCGAATCCGATTTATATCTTGCCGGTTTTGACGCGTCAGGTTGCGTATGATATGCTTTGCAATGTCGATTTTGTAAGAATTCATAAGGCAAATAATATCTGGCGACTCTCGGATTGCTTGAATAAATGACAACAGAAAAACTTTCTCGGAAAAGCGGCGCTGATGCAGGAGATACGCCCGAAAAGTTCGGGCGTTTTGAAGAGATGGACCGCCGCGCAATGCTTTTTTTATACAGGCGTTTGCGCAACCCGGTTTTTGATCTGCTCATGCCGTTCCTGTCGGTGATCTGCAACAAGGGCGCTCTGCACATTGTGGCCGGCGCGCTGATGATAATATGTGGCCATTTCGCAAAACTGCCGAAACTGCAAAGCGCCGGCGTTGTTTTGATGGCGGCGGCTGGCTCGGCGTTTTTTATAGCGGAACTGCCGATCAAACAGATATGGAAGCGAAAGAGGCCGTTCATGGTTATGGAGGAAGTGCTTCCGAAGGTGCCGCACAAGCGGCTTTTGAAGCGGCCCTCGTTTCCATCCGGGCATGCATCCGGTTATTTCGCGGGCGGAGTCGCTCTGTCGATCTGCTATCCGTCTCTTGCGACGGCGTTTCTCTGCATCGCGGCGCTCGGCTCGTTTTCCAGAATATACAACGGAGTCCATTTCCCGTCGGATGTTATCGCGGGCTCGCTTATCGGGGCGGCTTTCGGGGCGGCTTTGACGCCGTTTCTGCTGCCGGCGCTCATGAAAGCGTTTTAACAGCCTGCCGGACGCAGCGCTTATTTATGTTGGAGAATCGACATGAGGCTTCGATACAAGCGGATGCTCATACTGATCACGATAATCTGTTGGTCGATAGCTTTTTATTTGATCAACAGCGATCAGAAAGACACGATCAGGGCGTTCCAAACCACGCAACGCGGCGGGCTCGTGCTGATGCAGGGCATAGTGAATATCGTGCGAACCATGGCGCCGGAAGGCTTCGTGGACTATGCGGTCGACATGCTGAAAAGCAGGCAGCTCAGGGATTACATCAGCGATGAGATTAGAAGGAAAGACACGAAAGGCATTGTCGGATACGGCAACTTCCTTTTTTTCGATGATAAAAGCCGTTTGATATTTCAGAACGGAGACCTGCCTGACAAATATTACGGGAAATCCGCCGCTGAGATTTACAGTGAACAGATGGAAAAGCGCGGCGGCAGCGGATTTGAAACAGTTGTCGGCGGAATAGAAAAACATACGGCGGGAATGGCGCAGTATCGTTTTGAGCGCGGCGGGCCGGTTAAGGTCGTCGCGTGGATGCCCGCCAAAGTGTCTAATCAGCGCACTTTCACAATGTTGCTGTACGCGGACAGGGACAAGGTTTTCCGCAGGCTGGGTTTCTATGGCAGAATGTGGCTGACGATCGGCGGAACGCTGCTTTTCAACGTCATAATGATTTTTGTAAGCATGGCGTATCTGAGAGTGGTCGAGAGTCAAACGCGGCTTGAGGAGCGAGCGCGGCATCTTGAAACCATCAACCGGCTCGAAGAGCGCTGCAAGCTTCTCGTCGAGTCGGCCGGCGACGGAATCGTCACATTCGACGAGGAAGGGCGGATCATATCCGTCAATCAGGGCGCCCTCTCGATAGGCGGTTATTCCGAGGAAGAAATTGTCGGCCGCAAATTCGTGGAATTTTTCAAGGGCCCGGAAAAGGAAAACGCGACTCAGCATTTCGCGCGCCTGCTTTCCGAAGGCCGGCCAGTCGGTTACGAATCGTTAGTGGTGTCGCGCTCGGGCGGCGAGATACCGGTGAGCGTGGGCGCGGCGTCTTTCACGCACGAAGGGCGCCCGCTCTTTCAGGCCACCATTCGCGACATCACGCTTCTCAAGGCGCGCGAGCAGGAGCGTATCAGCAATATAAAGCTTCGCGGCGAAGTGGAGCAGCTCAGGGAACTCAACGCTCTCAAAACAAACTTTCTGTCGATTGTCTCGCACGAACTGCGCACGCCGCTCGCCGTCATTGTCGGCAACGTGGGCCTTATGCTGAAAGACGGAGGAGCCGGCCTGACCGAAGAACTCGCAAAACGGCTCCGAACCGTGCAGCGGCGCGGTCGCGAGCTTAAAGACCTTATCGACGATCTTCTGAACCTCGCCTCAATCGAGGCCGGCAAACTCGAATTGAATATTGAAACGGTTTCCATAAGCGACCTGTTTCAGGACGCTGCCGCCGCGATCTCCGATTCGGCGAAAGCGGAAAAGATCGCTTTCGAGAGCATAATAGAGCCGGAAGACATAAAAATCGTCTGCGACAGGCTCAAGCTGAACCGAATACTGGGCAACCTTGTCAAAAACGCCGTTAATTTTACGCCGGCCGGCGGGACAATCCGCATGGAAGCGGCGGCCCGCGGCGGGGAAGTTGTTTTTTGCGTCACGGACACGGGGCCGGGAATCCCGGAGGCGGAACTCGTCCGCGTTTTCGAGCGTTTCTATCAGGTCGACAGTTCGCTGACGAGGCCCGGAGGCGGCGCCGGGGTGGGGCTTTCGATCGCGCGCGAGATGGCGGAACTGCACGGAGGCTGGATCAGGTTGCGGAATGTCAAGCCGAACGGGCTTTGCGCCGAGTTCGCCATTCCCGAACGGCCGGCCGCTATCGGCGATAGTTCGCGCCCGACAGTCGTTATCGTCGACCGCGATCCGGAGTTCTGTTCGCTGCTCTCTCATTTTCTAAGGGAAAATCGATTCCGGGCCGTTTTCGCTCAGGATTCAGCCGCCGGGATTCAATTAATTGAGAGCGAGAAAGCGAGAATAGCGCTGATCGATTCCGGCGCCTCTCCGATGGACGGTTTCGCCGTCTGCCGCGCCATAAGGGAGAATCCGAAAACGCGCGGCGCTTATGTCATCATGCTTTCCGCGCTGTCCGAGCCCTCTCAGGTTGAGCGGGCGATCGAAGCCGGCGCTGGCGACTGCGTCACGAGGCCGTTCGAATTCAACGAGCTTCTTGCAAAAATCAGGGCGATCGCGGACGCCGGAAAATGATTCGCGAAAGAGCCTCTGAAGAAGTTGCTAAACGGCGAATATTGAAAGAGAGGAATAGTATGAAACCTGAAATAACAGATCCGATCAAATATGCGCGGGAGACCGTGGGCGGCGATCCGTTCGCCACCTATCTCGGCATTGTCATCGAGGAAGTCGCCGAGGGATATGCGCGCGTGTCGATGAAAGTGCGCCCGGAGTATTTGAACGCCGTCGAGCGCGCCCACGGAGGCGCCGTTTACATGGCTCTCGACCAGGCGTTCGCCGTCGCTTCGAATTCGCGCGGCGTCTCCGCCGTTTCGCTTACGATGACAGTCAACTATCACGCAGCCGCCCCGAGCGGTTCGACGCTTGTCGCGGAAGCCCGCCCGGTGGATTTAAAGCGCAAGGTCAGCGTCTGGGACCTCGTCGCGCGCACTCGCGAGGACGACGTTCTCATCGCTTCCGCCCGCGGCATCGTATACCATCAGGGCTGACGCTTTTCCGGTTCTGACAGGCGCGGCTCCGTTCCCGGCGAATCCCAGGGAAAACCCCCGGACTGCGATTCGGCGGCGATCGGGAATTTGTTTGGCGATTATTCATCTTCCGCTATATAATTAAATGGATTAATATTAAGGAGCCTCACGTGAGCGAAAATCAATGCGTTTCTTCATCGTCGATCTGGAATCCGGCAGGGGATCTGCCGCCGCGCGTTAAAAAGCTGCGCGACGAATATTTCTCGTTCTACGAGCGCGACTATTTCCGCAATGAAATCATGCCGTTCTCGACCGGCGAGAAGTGGGACTGCGTATGGAGCGCGCACAACTGGGGCGTTGCGCCTGAGATTTACCCGTTCTTCACAGCGTTCGAGGACTCTCTGCTCGCCGCTTCGAAGATTGTCGACCAGCCTCGCGAGTTCTGGCGGCTCCCTCTGCCTCTGCGTCGCGCCCGCTTCTTCGCGCAGGTCATCACGCGCGAACTACCCGTTCAGATTCTCGATGGCGAGCTGATCGTGGGCGGCCAGTTCAACACCGCGCTCTCGAAAACTCACAACGAAAAAGAGGCGCGCGAATTCCGCCGCGCGGAAAATAAATGGCTTGAAGTCGCGAAACCGCTAAACGAACTCGGAGTCGGCAACTGCGGCGCTGTTCCGGGACATCTCATTCCCAACTACAAAAAAGTTCTCCTGATCGGTTTTCAGGGCCACGCGGAAGCGCTTCGCGAAAAATTAGAGAAGGCGCCGCCGGAGAAGAAGGGTCAGCTTCAGGCGATGCTCGAATGCTGCGAAGCCGTTCCGGCGTTCACCGCTCGCTACGCGCGCGAAGCAGAGCGCCTCGCCGCCGACGAGAGCGACGCGGGCCGCCGCGCGGAACTTCTCGAAATCGCGCGCATCAGCAAAAAGGTTCCGTGGTCTCCGCCGGAATCTTTTCAGGAGGCGCTTCAGGCGCTGTGGTTCACTCACATGCTTGTCATGGCCGCGGAGTCATACCCCGGCCCCGGCCTGTCTCCCGGTCGCATCGACCAATATCTCTATCCGTTCTATAAGAACGGCATCGACTCCGGCGGGATCACGCGCGAACAGGCGCGCGAACTTCTGATGTGCTTTTTCATCAAACACAATTACGCATACGACTATCAGGGCCGCGTCGGCGCCAATCAGGGAATAAATTCCGGGTTCGGCCAGCTCATAACATTGAGCGGCTGCGGCCCGAACGGCGAGGACATGACGAACGATCTGTCGTGGCTAATGCTCGAAATCATAGAAGAATTGAATCTGCTCGAACCGAAGCCGAACGTCCGCGTGCACCGCAACTCGCCGCCCGAACTGATAGAGCGGCTCTGCGAAATGGTGTCGCGCGCGCAGGGCGCTCCGTTCCTGCTCAACTTCGACGAGACCTCGATGCGCGGCCTCGAATGGCAGGGCGTGCCGAAGGACCAGGTGTGGGACTACGCGCCGGTCGGATGCCTCGAAAACACAATGCAGGGCAACGACCGCTCGGGCACGGTCGACGCGAACCTCAACCTCGCGAAAGCGGTCGAGTTCGCGCTGAACGACGGTTGCGATATGGCGACCGGCAAGAGAGTCGGCCCGAGGACGGGCGATCCGATGACGTTCGAAACTTTCGACGCTTTCTATGCCGCCTTCAACGCGCAGCTCGACGCGATATGCGACGCTCTGATCGGGGCCGCCGAAGCGGCAGACGCCGCGCGCGCCGCTTTCGAGCCGATTCCCTATCTGTCAATTCTCGTCGACGGATGCATGGAAAAGGGCGTCGACGTCAACGCGGGTGGCGCCGAGCTCAACTACATCACGGTTGAGGGAATCGCGTTCGCCACATGCGTCGACTCGGTCGCCGCGGTTAAGGCGCTCGTTTACGACGAGAAGCGCGTCTCGATGGCCGATCTGCTCGCGGCGCTCCGCGCGAATTTCATAGGCCACGAACGCACTCAGCAGCTTCTTCTCAACCGCGCTCCGAAATACGGAAACGACGACGATATCGCCGACGCGCTCGCGGGCGAGATCAACAAACGCTGGACGACTCACGTTTTCAACCGCGTGGCGCCCGCCACCGGACGCCGGTTCCGCGCCGGCTACCTCTCATGGAATTACTGGATCGGCTACGCGCCGAGCATCGCCGCGACTCCGGACGGACGCGCGCGCGGCTCGTTCCTCTCGAACGGCATCGGACCCGTCAATGGCATGGACCGCAAAGGGCCGACCGCCAACATTCGCTCGGTCGGCAAGATCGGACACGAAAGCGCCCCCAACGGCGCTTCGCATACAATGAGCATCAACCCGTCGCTGTTGCGCGACCCGGAACACGCCGGCAAACTCGCCGCGATGCTCCGCGCGTACGGCTCCGAGGGCGGCACCGCGCTCCAGATCAATATCATCGATCCGGACACTCTGCGACGCGCCCAGAAGAATCCCAAAGAATACCAAAATCTGCTCGTCCGCATCACCGGCTACAACGCTTATTTCGTCAACCTTGGCCGCGAGATTCAGGACGAAATAATAGCGCGCGAAAGCGGAATGCTCTAACGGAGGCTCATGGCGGACGAAGCGATGATTTTTAACGTCCAGCGGTTCAGCACCGAGGACGGTCCCGGCATACGGACGACTTGTTTTTTCAAGGGATGCCCGCTCACTTGCACGTGGTGTCACAACCCGGAAGGCATCTTGATGAAGCCGCAGCTTGTTTGGTATGAGGCGCGCTGCATCGGCGCCCGCGACTGCATCAAAGTTTGCCCGAAGAAAGCGCTCGAACTTACCCCGAAAGGCCTCGTCATCAACCGCGATTTGTGCGACGCCTGCGGCCTTTGCGCCGACGCCTGCCCGGCCGCGGCTCTCGAAATAATCGGCAAAACCTGGACGCTCGACGCGCTGTTCGACGAGGTGCGGCGCGATGCCGCTTTCTATGAAACCTCAGGCGGCGGCGTCACTCTCTCAGGCGGCGAACCGCTCATGCAGCGCGAGTTCGTTTGCGCTTTCATTGAAAAGTGCCGCGCCGGCGGCCTGCATGTCGCGCTCGACACCACCGGCTATGCGGCCGAGGAAGTTTTCTTAACCGCCGCCGGGCTCGCGGATCTCGTTCTGCTCGACCTCAAGCAGATGGGCCCGGATGCTCACCGGCAAATCACCGGCGTTCCGCTCGAACCGATTCTGAAGAATGCGAAGCTTCTCGCGGAAACCGGAAAGCCGCTCTGGGTCCGTACGCCGGTGATTCCAGGCGCGACGGATTCCGATGAAAACATAATTGCAGTCGCCCGCTTCATAGCGGAAAGCCTGCCGAACTGCGAACGCTATGACATATTGCCGTTCAGCAATCTGTGCACTTCGAAATACGACCGGCTCGGAATGGATTTCAAGCATCGCGGGGAGCCGCTCATTTCTCAGGAAAGAATGGAAGATCTTAAGCGTCTCGCGGAAGAGCAGGGCGTGAAGAACGTGGTTATTCAGGGGCTGACGGTGCGGGGGAAGTAGATAGAATGTAGATGGAAAAGATAAGGCTGTAGGGGCGAACCTAAGGTTCGCCCGAATACAATAACAAACAGGGAACTCAAAATGAAAACAACTGAACTCGAAGAGAAAGCAATCGCCGCGTTCGCGGGAACTAAAACGCCTAAGTTTCTCGCCACGGCGTCGGCCGCCGGCGTCCCGAACATTGTGCCGATCATATCCATCGAGGCCTGGGACCCGCAGACTCTCATTTTCGGCGAGTTCATGATATGGAAAACGAAGAAGAACCTCGAAGAGAACGCCAAGGTCGGCGTGTCCGTGATGACTGAGAATTTGAACTGCTGGACAGTGCGCGGAACGTTTCTTGGCTACGAACGCACCGGCGAACGTTACGACAAAATCAGCTTGAATGAAATGTATCGCTATAACGCATATTCCGGACTGCGCAACTGCGGGATTATTCGCGTTGACGATGTGAAACGGGTGAAGGGGATGCTCGCCGCGCCGAGACTGGTGGAGATGGGATTCGCGTCGCTCGCGTCGACGTTCGCGCGCAAAGAGGGGGCGCCGATGCCGCCACAGGTGTCTGAAAAGTTCGCGCGCGCGAAAGCCGCGAAGTTCATTTCGTATATCGACGCCGACGGATATCCCGTCGCGCTGCCCGTTCCGTCGATGTTCTCCGTGGGAGGCGGGGCGCTCGAAATGGGCGCCGGATCTCTGAAGGGGCTCGACGGCAACATGCCTCAATCGCCGTTCCGCGCAGCCGCCACTATCATCACTTTCGATCCCGTTGCGTATCAGGTCAAAGGCACGGTAAACGACTTCGAAAACCGGCTTGGAACACGCATCGCGCGGCTCGAAATCGACGAAGTCTACAGCGCGTCGCCGCCTCTGCCGGGGAAGAGAATCGACAGGAAATAGTAGAAAAGAAAGTATTTGGGGCCTGGCAGTTGGCAGCTGGGGAAAGATAAATCAAAAACATAAAAGCGATAAAGCTTTTCATAGAGCGCGTCATTGCGAGGAAGCCTTTTGTTTGGCTGACGAAGCAAACCCGAACTCAATGGCTATCTCTTCGCAATAGATTGGAGTTAGTAATCGCCATTACTTTCTGTCATTCCGAGCGAAGCGAGGAATCTTCAATCAAACATCAACATCAATGAAATAACAATTGCGAGGCATGGCAAAAGCTGTTGCCGGCTACTGGCTAATAATGATGCAAACTGAAAAAAGTTGCGAACCGAAACAAAAAGCGCCGCTGCCGCCGCTCGTCTGGGCTACGTCTGTTGTTAGTTTCTTCACTGACTTCAGCAGCGAGTTGATCTATCCGCTGCTGCCGATTTTTCTAACGACGACTCTCGGACTGAGCCGCCAGTTTGTCGGCCTGATCGAGGGGATAGCGGAAACGACCGCGAGTTTTCTGAAGATAGTCAGCGGACGCCTGAGCGACCGGGCGGGGATGCGCACACCGTTTGTGATCGGCGGATACTCGCTGTCGGCTGTCGCGAGGCCGTTGCTTTGTGTCGCGTCGAGCGGTCCGCAGGCGCTCTTTCTGCGCTTTCTCGACCGGTTCGGCAAAGGCGTCAGGAGCGTGCCGCGCGATGCGCTGATAAACGATTGCGTGCCGCCGGAGATACGCGGCCGCGCGTACGGCGTTCAGCGGGCGATGGACCATGGCGGCGCGATCGCCGGTTCGCTCGGCGGATTTGTTCTGCTCCATTATCTCGGCGTTCCCACGCGCACTGTGATATTGCTTTCCGCGATCCCAGGCGCGCTCGCTGTCGCGACGGTTTTCATGTTCGTGCGCGATGTGAAAAGCTGTCCGCCCGCCACGGAAAAAAAGAAAGACATATCAGTCCGCGCGGCGCTGCCGCCTCGAATGCGCGTCTATCTATTCGTGCTTGTTTTCTTCGCGCTCGGCAATTCGAGCGACGCGTTTCTGCTGCTGCGCGCGAAACAGATGGGGGTGGCGACTGCGTTTGTGCCGTTGCTGTGGGCGGCTCTGCACGTCACAAAAGTTATCTTTTCGGTTTACGGCGGCAACCTGAGCGACCGCGTGGGACGCCGTCGCGTGATAGTCGGCGGCTGGCTCGTATACGCGGGAGTCTATGCCGGATTCGCGTTTGCCGTGGGAGCGACCGCGGCGTGGCTGCTGTTCATCGTCTATGGAATCTATTTTGGATTCACCGAGGGCGTTGAGAAAGCGTTTGTTGCGGATATAGTTCCGAGGGAAGTGTCCGGCACGGCGTTCGGGGCGTTCAATCTGGTCGTCGGATTGTGCGCGCTGCCGTCGAGTCTTCTGATGGGCCGCGTGTGGGATTCGTTCGGGCATCGCTACGCGTTTCTGCTCGGCGCGTCGCTCGCCTGCGTCGCCGCCGTTTTGCTTCTCGCGCTCGTCCGCGAATCGCAACGAGTAAAAGTCTAAAAATAATTCAATTTTTACGATATAATAAAAAGATGGGTTCTCCAAGGGTTCTGCTTGTCACGCCGCCGTTCGATTTTTCAGAGATGAACACAGCGGGCGGGCGGGGAACGAAGCAGGCCGGCTACTATCTGCTGTACCCGCCGATCGGGCTGTGCTCGATAGCGGCGTCGTTGGAACGCGCCGGTTTCGAGGCGGCTGTGATAGACGGGCAGGCGGATGCGGGCGGCGAAGAGGAATTGCTGCGCCTGATAGAGGCGGCGCGACCTGATATTGTCGGTTTCAGCGTGACGACGCCGGCGCTGCCGGTTGTTGCGCGACTGATCCGGGCGACGCGTGAGCGGCTCGGCGTTCCGATTGTCGTTGGCGGACCGCACGTTTCCTGCGACCCGCAGATTGTGACCGCGCTCGGCGCGGATTACGGCGTAGTCGGCGACGGCGAAGAGCCGATGGTCGCGCTTGCGGAATCGCTTCTGCGCGGCGCGCCGCTCGACCCCGAAGCGTGTGGAATTGTAACTCCGGCGTCAACTGATCCGCCATGTCCGGCGCTTGCCGATCTCAACGCAATCCCTTCGGCGGACCGTAAATTCCTGCGCAACCCGGACGCCTACTTCAATCCGTTCATAAAGACTCGAACGACGATGCTGATCACCGCGCGTGGCTGCGCGTTTCATTGTTCTTTCTGCTGCCGCACACCCTCGATGGGCGAGTATCGCCCTATAGACGAGGAAAAAGTCTTCGCGGAGATGGAGCAGGTGTCGCGCGGCGGGCATGGTTTCGTTTCGATTATAGACGAGACATTCACGTACGACCGGGAGCGCGCGTTGCGGCTGGCGCGGGAGATGAAGCGGCGCGGGTTTGGTTTCAAGTGGTCGTGCCAGACGCGCGCTGATCTGATAGACGCGGAGCTGTTGCGCGAGTTCAGCGCGGCGGGATGCGTCAACATTTCGTTCGGCGTGGAGTCGGGCGATCCTGACGCGCGCGAGGAAATGGACAAAAAAATACCTGATGCGGCGTTCGAGCGGGCGTTTGCCGGTTGCCGCGACGCAGGGATTTCGACTAACGCGTTCATTATCATTGGCGGGCCGGACGAAACGCCGGAGACGATTGAGCGGAGCATACGGCGCGCGATCGAGCTTGAGCCCGATTATGTCGTCTACAATGTGGGAACGCTTTTCCCGGGCACAAGAGAATATGAGCAGCGGATCGCCGCGGGCGAAGTGGACCGGACGATTTGGGACCGCTATCTTCGCGGCGAGACGCAGATGCCGGCGCTTTCGCGCCGGCTGGGCCGCGAGGAGCTTGCGGAATATCTGAGGAGCGGTTACACGCGGTTTTATATGAGGCCGCGTTATATATTGAAAAAATTGGGGTCCGTGCGGTCGGCGCGCGATATATTCGTGTTGGCGCGTCAGGCGCGGACGGTGATCGCCGATTATGTGGTTTCGTAAAACGATGCCAGCGTATTATAGGCGCACAGGCGCGGCAACACACGGGCACAGCATGCTGCGCCCCCACAGAGGGCAGGTATATTGAACAGTAAGTCGCGCGCACAGTCATTGACGACGGTCCTCGTTTTCTTCGCGGGGATCGCGATTTACTTCGGGTCGGCGCGTCCCGACATGATGTGGGGCGACAGCGCGGACTTTGCGTTGTGCGCGCACTATCTCGGCGTTGCGCATCCGACGGGCTACCCTCTGATCACGCTGCTCGGAAAGCTCGCGCTGTACATACCGGTCGGAACGCCCGGTTTCCGTTTCGGGCTGCTGAGCGCGTTCATCGCGGCGGCGCTGCTCGGCGTGTTTTTCCGGCTCGCGTCTGCTGTCGGGCGCAACGCGCTCGTCGGCCTGTACGCGACGCTGACGCTTGCGCTGTCGACGTTCCTGTGGGATCAGGCGCTGGCCATCGAGGTCTATGCGCTCAACCTTTTCTTCTGCATGTTTCTGCTTGAGTTGATGCTGCCCGGCGACAGGGGGCCGGCGGCGCTCGCTGCGTTCTTTTTCATAGGCGCGGTCGGACTCGGCAATCACGGCACGCTGGTTTTTCCGGCGCTGATGATAGGCGTGATCGGCATGGTCATCGAGCGGCGGCGTTTCGCGCGCTCATTCTTCACGGGCGGTCTGCTGATAATGCTCGGCCTCGGGCTTTATATGTGCCTGCCGCTGTTTTCGGCGCGGTCCGGGCTGTTCGACTGGAACCATCCGGCGGTCGCCCGGAATCTGCCGAATCTTCTGACCGGTCTCGACTTCTGGGTGATCGGCGAATACAAGGCGAGCGAGATGTGGGCGACGACGCTGTCTCTGGCCGGCTCCATCGCGTCGCAGGCGTCTCTTCCGTTCATAGCCGGCGCGCTGGCTGCGCTGTTCTTTCGAGGCCGTCGGTTGCAAAAAGGAATGTTGCTGGGCGTTTTCGTTCTGACGGCGTTCTTCCCGATCATGTATCCGACAAAGGAAAAAGAATCGTTCTTTATCATATCGTATGTGATATTTCTGCTGCTCGGCGTGATCGGCCTTTCTGAAATCATGAAGCGGCTGGAAGCGAAGGGCAGGCGGGTTGCGGTTGCGGCCGCCATGGCGGCGCTGATCGCGGTTCACGCCGGATTTCTGCTGAACAGAAACAAGGCGAACTGGGCGGCGCGTCTGGACGACTCGGCGCAGGTTTACGATCGGTTGCTTTTGCGCGACTCGCGGCGCGACGCGCTTGTGTTTCTCGACCACGTGGCGGACGACACTGTCGCGCCCCCTCTGTATTACCAGTTTGCGCTCGGCCGCAGGCAGGACGTGTTTTTGTTTCACAGGCTTTATCTGGCGTTCCCGTGGTACAGGGATTACATGCGCGAGCGCGGCCGGCTTCAGGGACATCAGGCGTCGATACCCGAAATCGATATGAGCGCGGAGCGGCGCAAAAGCTACAGGCTTTCCCTTGAGGAATACGCACGCCTTCGGGCGGGAAAGACGATGAACACCGTCTCGATAGACATACAGACTCGAAAGATATGGGAAGCGAGCCGCGGGCGCTCGCCGATTTATATCAACACGCCGAACCGCTACCGGTTTTCGGTGTTGAGCGAGGATGTGCCGCTCGAACTGGCGGGTTTTCTGTTTGCGATGAACGGCGCGCAGGCCGACCGGCGGATCGTGAAACCGGCGCCGGACGGGGTTGTGTTCAACGCGCTGATGGGCGACTATTACACGGAACGGTCAAATTGGTTCGTGTCTGAACAAAGAGATGCGGAGGCTGTTTCGGCGCTTGAGAATGCCTTAGAATACCAGAAGGACTCATGGATATACGGAGCGCTCGCGGAAGGCTACAGGCGGATCGGCGACGCGCGGCGAAGCGAACACTACAGGCTGAAGTATCAGAAGGAACGGCTAAAAGAATATGATCTTTATTAATCCCGACTGTTTCGAGGGATACAGGTTTCCCTCGATGGGAATGTTATATATCGCGGCGACGCTCGAAAGGCGCGGAGTTCCGGTCGTCTACATAGACGCGAATTACGAACCGGACTGGCGGGAGCGGCTGGCGCGCGAGGCGCCTGCGCACGAATGGATCGGGATCACCGCGAACGTGCTCTCGATTGGCCCGGCTATCGCTGTTTCGCGCCACATCCGGGAGCGGCACAAGGACATGAAAATCGTCATGGGCGGCCCCTATCCGGCGGTCTGCTACGCCGACCTCATTCCGGAACACGCGGACGCATGCGCTGTGGGCGAGGCTGAGGAAACCTGCGTGGAGCTGGCGGCGGGCGTTCCGCCAGAGCGGATCGCTGGGCTCGCGTTCGCCGGAAACGGCGGCGCCGTTTTCAACGGGCGAAGGCCTTTGATCGAAGATCTCGACGCGCTGCCTTTCCCGGCGTGGCATCTCGGAGATGTAAAAAAATACACGCTGGGGCACACGAAGAACAACCCGGTATTGCCGATCGTCACCAGCAGGGGCTGTCCTTTCAACTGCATTTTCTGCTCGTCGGACATCACGTTCGGAAACAGGATCAGATACAGGTCAGTAGAGCGCGTTCTCGAGGAGATGGACGAACTGATCTACCGGCACGGCGCGCGCGAGATTCATACGTGGGACGACAATCTGACGCTGAAGCGGGACCGCGCGATGGAGCTGTTCGAGGGAATCATCAAGCGGGGCTACCGGGGGATCAGTTTCATGGTTCCGTCGGGGATAAAGCCGGACGTCGGCGACTACGAAATGTTCAAAACAATGAGGCGCGCGGGTTTTTACGCGGCCTGCATAGCTGTCGAGACCGGCGATCAGGAAATAATGAAAAAGCTCGGCAAAAAGGTGGACGTGTCGAAAGTGCGGGGCGTAATCGCCGCTGCGCGCAAGGCGGGAATCCTGATGAACGGTTTTTTTATGCTCGGCCTGCCCTATGACACCGAGGAGACGATGCGCCGCAACATAGAGCACGCGCGCTCGCTGCCGCTGCATCAGGCGATGTTCTTCATAACAATTCCGTTTCCCGGCACGGACCTGCACGATCTGGTAAAAGAGAGCGGCAGGTTTCTTTTCCACAACGACCGCAATCTGTACGAGCAGGGCTATTTCCTCGGGCGCGCGGCTTACGAGATGCCGGGCCAATTCGACGCGGCGACCCTCGAGGAGATGTTCAAACTCGCCAACCGGCGCTTCTACTATAGGCCGGTTACGCTGGCGGCTCTTTTTTTCAAGAGGATTTTCGGAATTCGCCATTTTTTCTATCTGATTATAAAATTCCTGAAGGTGGTTTTTAAGGGGCGGCAATTTTGAAACAAAATATTAAAACAGCTTTTAAGGTGGCGGATCGCATGCTGCCCGCCATCATGTTTTTAGCCGTTTTCGGATACCTGCTATACTGCGCGGCGCCGACGATCTTCTGGGGCGACAGCGCGGAAATGGCGTCAGTGAGCTGCAGTCTCGGCGTGGCGCATTCGCCGGGCTACCCGCTATACACGCAACTCGCCGGCTTCTTTTCCAATCTGCCGCTCGATCCGCTGCCGTTCAGGATCAATCTTCTGAGCTCATTGCTCAGCGCGCTCTGCGTAGTGATAGCATACGCGCTGGTGAAGGAAATTTCCGGCTCGCGGTTCGCCGGCATGATGGCCGTCGCCGGGATCATCGGCTGCCGCGCGTTCATGTTTTATTCGCTGATGGCCGAGGTTTACGCGCTGCACATGGTTCTTTTTCTGGGCGCGGTTTACCTGATGATTCTGTACGAGAAGGACGGCTCCGAGGCAAAGCTGCTCGCGGCGTTGCTGATGGTGTTCGCCGGGGCTACGAACCATCTGCTGATGGTTTTTGTTTTGGGCGCGACTATAGTGTACCTTGCGCTGCTTCCGGGCCACAAGTGGCGGATAGCGGCCGGCCCGCTGATGTTCCTGCTCGGCGCCGCGATGATAAATCTTTTCCGCTCATTCGACGCTCTTCCGCTTCTGACGACAATCGGGGCATGGACGCTCGCGGGACTCGCGGTTGTATATGCCGGTTACATCGGATTCCTTATATGGAAGCGGCGCAAACCGGTTCGGATGATAGCCGTGGCGATAGCGGCCCTTTTCGTGTTTGCCGCCGCCGCCGCCGTGTTCTGCTATCTGCCGCTGGCGTCGGCTCGCGAGCCGCTCGCCGACTGGTGGAGCCCAAAGAACATATTGAATTTCCTGAATCTTCTGATGCTGAAGGGATATGAATCCACCACTCCTGCGAACAGGATTGAATTGCTGCGAAGGGTGGACGTAATCGGGTTCTTCTCGCAGATTCCGATCCCGATGGCGGTTCTCTCCGTTATCGGCATTGTGTTTCTGATACGCAAAAAATGGCGCATCGCGGTTTTGCTTCTGCTCGTGGCGCTGGGAACTTTCGGCGGCTCGCTTTTTCTCGTTCACGGAAAACCAGAGGCGCTGCGCCTGCCGGTTTATGTCGTCCTGTTCATGTTCGCCGGCGCCGGCGCGGTCGCTATACCGAACTGGCGGCTGCTGCGGGGCGCGAAATGGAAACAGGCGCTCGGAATTCTCGCGGTTGCGGGGGCGATAACCGCCGCGGCGCTGAATCTGGGCGACGGCGACTGGCGGTTCATGAACAGGAGCAGCGCGGCGTATGAACTCGGCCGCAGGCTTATCGAGGATACGCGGTCGCACTCCCTGTTGTTCATCGGCGTTCAGACGCCGAGCATAATGGGCTATTTCAAGGCATGTGAACCGGACGAACTGAGACGGAAAGACATCGCCGTCATTCCAGTTTCGTTCCTTCCTTTCAGGTGGGAGCTCGAACAGCTCAGGCGCGAGTACCGCGGAGATGTGATTTTCCCCGAACCGGCGAGAGATGCCGGCGAGCAGCCTATATTCAGGGCGGACGACCCCTCGCGGGCGCGGTACGCGCTGGCGCTCGCAGCCGCGAATCCGGACCGGGCACTGTACTCCGATTTTCTTTTCATAACGGAGGAAATGGACAAGATCACGATTCCGCAGGGCGTGGTGTGCCAGATAATGCCGGGCGACACGATAACTTCGCGGCTGGACGAAATGATTGCCGCGGACACGCCGCCTAAGTGGACCGGTTTGCCGAAGAGGGACGGGACGAGCGCTGTCAACATCGCTTCCATATTTAACGAGCGCGGCAAGATTTATCTTCGGTTCGGACTCGAGCAGGCCAACCCGGCTTTTGTCATGAAAGCGCGCACGGAGTTCGACCGCGCTCTGAAACTGGTTCCTGAGTACGCGGATGCGCTCTCGAACAAAGGCCAGTGCCTGTACTTCTTTCGAAAAGAGAAGGAAGGGTTGAAGCTCATGGAGAAGGCTCTGCGCCTTTCCCCAACCGACCCGGGCCTCTACGAGGCGCTTGCCACAGTTGAGTTCCGGCGCTCCACCCCGCAGACCGCGCAGAAGGCGATTGCTCTATGGGGCATCGCGGCGGCGCTGGACCAGCACAACGCGCGCGCCTACAACAACATCGGCAGCGCGCTCGTCGCGCTCGAACAAAAAGAAGCCGCCGTCGAACAGTATAGAAGATCGATCGCGATCGACCCGGATTACATTTCGGCTTACATCAATCTCGCGCGCGTTTACAATAAACTGAAATCCTGCGCGAACGCCGTCGACACGCTCGAAAGGGCGCGGGACCGCAGGCCGGATATGCTCGAAATCCGTTCCGAACTCGCTCAGCAATATTACGACTGCAAGCTGCAGCATCTCTACGCAAATGTAATGGACGGCATTCTCAATGACTTCCCGCACGACACGGAGCTCTACTACACCCTCGCGGTGATTTTCCGGAACGTCGGACAGTACGACAATCTCGTGAGCGCGATCGGGGAACTGCGGAAACTGAACTCCGATTTCCCGATTCAGGAAATCTTCAGCGCGATACAACCCTGCCAGCGGGCTATCAGGGTTCTCGAACAGGTCCGGCAGCGTATGCCTGACGAACCGCAGATATACCTGTCGCTGAGCATTCAATACGGCATCTGCGGGAATCCGGGGGCCACGATTAAA
>JBAYJY010000015.1:0-42737 GCA_041664945.1 bacterium
GACGGGAAGCTGTATCTGACGCAGGTTGACGCGAGCCGAGCAGGGTTGCTCAGGCGCATGAAGCTCGGGTTTCTCAACAAGTGGCTGTACGGCAAAAAGGAATCGCCGGACCTTGTGCCCTGGAACTACGTGCATGTGCCGGCGGACCTCGGGCGGCTCAAGGGGCAGTTGCGGATCAACGTGCAGAAGGAAAAGCTGAAGGACATCCATCCGGCGGACCTTGCGGATATTCTGGAAGAGCTCGGCCACGAGGAACGGATGGAGATTTTCGACGGCCTCGACACCGAGAAGGCGGCCGACACGCTCGAGGAGATCGAGCCGCGCGTGCAGAGGCAGCTCATAAAATCGATAAGGCAGGAGCGCATCGGAGAAATATTCCTGACGATGACTTCCGCGCAGTTGGCGGACCTGTTCTCGATTCTGCCGAACGAGGAGAGCAGCAAGTTCATTGAAAAGCTCGACCCTGACAAGGCGCGCAAGGTGCGCGCGATTCTGAGCCAGCGCGAGGAAACGGTCGCTTCGCTCGTATCGCGCACCTTCGTAGCGTTTCCCGGCGACATCACGGTCTCCGAGGCGCTGGAGCGCTACCGGATCGAGGCGATCGACCGCGCGGTAATTATGTACACCTATATCATCGCCGAAGACAATACGCTGCTGGGCGTGCTGGACGTGCGCGAACTGATTCAGGCGGAGCCCGACGAGTTGCTGGAAGACATCATGGTGAAGAACGTCATATCTGTCGAGCCCGACGACGCGAAAGACGGTGTCGTCGCTCTTTTCAAAAAATATTTGTTCCGCGCCGTGCCTGTCGTGGACCCGCAGGACCGGCTTATCGGAGTCATCCGCTTCAAGGACGTATTTATCGGCCAGCGCAGCCCGGTCAGCAATCAGTAGCTTTTTTGAAACGCCGTTTTTTTTCTTTTTTAGGAACCTTTAATTCGGTTAAGTGTCCAATTCAATAGACATGAAAGTTATGTTGTTTTATAATTGTATGGTTGTAAAAAACTGCTAACCGTCTATAAAGAACGTTAAAAAGACGACGGAATTTTCTTTCGGCGGCGCAAAAACGGAGAAAAAAATGAGAAATAAGTGTGCGGGTTGGCTGTTTGCGGCAGTTGCGATAGCGGTGTTATTTTTATCAGGAACGAGCGTTTTTGCAGCCGCTACGAAACCGGCCGCAAAAAAACCGGCCGAAAAACCGGCTGTTGTGAAACCGGCTCCGGCAGCCGCAGTTGCGCCCGCCGCGACTCCGATTGTCGATGAAGCAAAGGTCATCAAGCAGATCAAGGACACGTTTGTATGCAACAGCGGATCGACGATAACCGAATCCGAAGCGGAAGGCGGAAAATGTCCGAATGGCGATTACGTCATAGGCGTTGTTCAGAGATTGATGGCCGGCAAGGGGTCGGAATCCGATTTCATAACATTAGCGAAATATTTCCCGCAGGGCAGGTCGATGGTGACGTCGCTTCCGACAGCGTCCTGCGCGAAGGACGGCAAACTGCAACTCGATTTCTTCATCATGTCCTATTGTCCGTATGGAGTCCGGTTCGTGGACGGCGCATTGACCGAAATGATTAACAAGCTTGGCGACACAGTCGAATGGACGCCGTATTTCATACTCGACCGGGATGAAAGCGGCAAACTGGCGTCGATGCACGGGCAGAAGGAAGTCGACGAAGACTTGCGGATGATCTGCATCCGCGAAAAATTCGGCCGCAAGAAATGGCTTAGCTACGCCGGCTGTTTCTCACGCGAGGTTTTCTCGAAACCGCAGGGCGGCAAGGATTGGAAGGAATGCGCGCTCGCGGTGGATATCAATCCGGATGAAATTGACAAATGCATGGCGACCGAAGCTAACAAATTTGCCGAAAAGGATATGGCGCAATCACAGACATACAACGCGAACGGATCGCCCACGGCGGTTTACAACTGCAACAAGCAGATCGTGGGCGCGATACCGTTCGAACAGATTAAGGCGCAGGTATGCAAGTTGATCCCCGGCGAAAAGCCGGCTGCGTGTAAGTAAGCCGCTGAACGCGGAGACAGCCGGCGCGCGATCTGGCGCGCCGGCCGCGCGTTCCCCGAGGCGAGCTGTTAATCGCCGACGCGTCTTGTGGCGCTCTCCGGCAAGACAGCCAAAAGTTTTTTTTCATTTGTTATCTCCGAGCGCTTCAATTAACTAATTTATAATGTTAAAATAAAAGAACGAAGAAGATTGCGGCATTGTTTTCAAAAAGGAGCAATAATCATGGCGCTGACAAAGTCGGATATTAAAGTGATATACATAGCGATTCGGCTGTTGGAAACGGCGTTGCCTTATCCGGACGAAGTTGATGAGACGCTGGACACGTGCAAGGCTAAGCTGACTTCAGAAGAGATTCTCGAACTGGACGAGGAAATTGACGAACTGATCACCTCGGAAGGAATTAAGGAATTTGCGGCTCGCGTTCTGGGCAAATAGAATGGCTGTTGAGTTGTCTGTTTACGCAGGAATTAAGAGTTTCTATTTCTAATAAACTACATATGGTTTTCAGGAGCGCTGTAACGTGACGTTCATTTCGTTTCCCACCCCGGCGCGATCGAATTGTTCTGAAGAGAAGCGCGAGGGGGCTGAATGATTAAGACGCTTGCGATGGTGTTGGCCGGCGGCGAAGGGGAACGGCTTTCGGTTCTTACGCAGAGGCGGGCGAAGCCGGTCGTTCCGTTCGGCGGCATGTACCGCATCGTAGATTTTGTCCTCAGCAATATCGTCAACTCCGGAATTCGAGACCTCGGCCTTCTCATACAATATCAGCCGGACTCCATGCTAAAGCATCTCTCGTTCGCGTGGACTGTGGACCGGAACGTGGCGCGGCTGGACATACTTTTTCCGCGCCGCGCGCACGAGCCGTACGAAAGCCCCGCCGACGCGATCTTCAAGCGTCTCGATTACATACTCGATAAAAATCCGGTTTATGTCGTCATTGTCCCCGGCGACTACGTTTCGCTGATAGATTTCACAAAGATAATCGATTTCCACGAGAAGAGCGAGGCGGACCTTACCGTCGCCGGCACCATGGTCGACACGGATAAAACGAACCGGTTCGGGATGATGACGGTGAACGAGGATTACGAACTTCTTCACTATGTCGAGAAGCCGGAAGGCAAGGTGCAGACGCGGTTCGCGTCGATGGGGATTTATGTGTTCACGCTGGACGTTCTGGTTCGGCGGCTGGTGGAGGAAGAACGGCTGGCGCAGGGCGGAACGATCAGTTTCACCTATGGAATGCTGCCGAGGATGATCGGCCGCGACCGCGTGTGCGCGTATCCGTTCGAAGGCTATTGGCGCGACGTCGGCACGGTCGACTCGTACTTCGAGGCGAACCTGGAACTGATCAAGATAATGCCGGAACTGAATTTGTACGACAGCAGGCATCCGCTGCGGTCGCGGCTGCGGTTCGAGCCGCCGGCCAAGATTTGCGAGTACGGCTCTGTGAAGAACTCGATCATAACGCAGGGCTGCCTTGTCGACGGCCGGGTCGAGCGGTCGATAATATTCCCGCACGTGAGAATAGACAAGGGCGCCGAGGTTTACGACTCGCTGATCATGCCCAACAACCACATAGGCTCCGGGACGGTCATCCGGCGGTCGATTCTCGACACTGTCTCCCGGCAGCAACACATCGACAACAGGCCCAACATAGGCCGCGACAGCATCATCGGCGGCTACGGCGAAGCGCGCCCCAACATCGAAAAGCCCAACACCCTCAACAGCAGCATCACGCTTATCGGCATGGAATCCGAGATTCCGGACAACACGCTGATCGGCCGCAATTGCATAATTTACCCGGACGTCCGGGCGAGCGATTTCGACAGCGGCCTGATCGGCGACGGCGAGTCGGTGCATCCTAAAGTCCACAAATCATCTTAATCGCTTTTCGAATTATTAAGTTAGAGGATCGGATTGTGAAAAACGGACTCTGACGCGCTGAACAGTCCGCAAAAACGGATTGGGAACTAACGGATATTCCGGGAATTCAAAAATAGCATATATGGATTCTGTTAGATTTGCGGTTGTAGCGGGGGCGAATCAGAAGTGAGCGCTTAAGATCTCGTCTATGGATTCGCTGAATTCCTTCAAACCTTCCTCCGGAATGAAGATGAAACTTCTTTTTTCCCCATTGCTCTCTGTCACTTTAAGAAACTTTCCATTTGGATTTTCCTTCAGATCCAGAAAGAAAGCCTTGTTGCGGGTATTAATCTTCTTGCTATAGAGCGTCGTCTCCTCCATCCTGACACCTCACTGAATTTCTCAATTTCCCAATTTCACACCACAAAACACCGGATATGACCGAGTAGAAATATAGCGGAGGGCGGGGTTGATGTCAAATTATTAATGCCTGAAGCGGCCGTTCGGGCGCCCGAAAAATCATGAATTGCGCGTCGATATGTCGATATCCTGCCTTAGTTTGACAACCGAGCGGGGCGGAATCACGCCGCGCAGGACAACGCAGGGATATGAGAGGGTTCCGGGGCCGATAAGCGTGCCGGGCATGGTGACGGAGTTGCAGCCGAGTTCGGAGCCGTCGCCTATGATCGCGCCCATTTTCCGGCGGCCGGCGGCTGCGGCGCCTTCCGTTTTCAGAGATATCGTACGAACGCCGGTGTCGAGCTTGAAGTTCGCGAGTTTCGTTCCGGCGCCGAGGTTCACGTTCTTTCCGAGAATGCTGTCGCCGACGTATGCAAAATGCGCCGCCTTGGCGCCGTTCAGGAGGATTGAGCTCTTCACTTCCGTTGTGTGCCCGATCAAAGCGCCGTCGCCGGCGATAACGTTTCCGCGCAGGTAAGCGCCCTGCCGGATAATGCAGTTTCTGCCGATCAGCGCCGGGCCTATTATCATCGCGCCCGGCTCGACGATCGAGCCTTCCCCGATCGCTATCCGGTCGCCTTCGAGCCACGCGCCGCCGCTGACGTTCCCTTCGATTTTGTATTTCTTATATTCGAGAAGATACTCTTTTATTCTGTCCAAGGCCTCCCAGACGGCATCGACGCCGTCGAAGATGTCCCTGAACGGAAAATCCGTAAGGTCGAAATAGTCGGTTACCGCTTTCATGAGGCCCCCTTATAGCGCTTCGCCGGAGTTGATTTTTTCGATGTACATATCCCTGATTCGGGAGAGAGTGTTCGCCGCTTTCGCGGTGAGCATCTTAAGGCCGTAAATGTCGAGGATGGCGCGGAACAGTTTTTCGTCCTCGAGCGCGGGTTCTTTTTTCAGGATTTCGCGCATGACGGAGGCGATCTCTGCGGGCGGTATTTCGTCGAGGCCGCGCGGGCCGAGTTGCCGCATGGAAACCTCCGGCGCTGTGAGCGAGCGCACTATCCTGTCGCAGTATTCCTTGTCTTCGCCCTCGTCGCGCATGAGGATCAGCTCTTCGGCGATAGCCTCCTGAAGGATCCCGTTGAAAATCTGCTTGATCAGGCCGCCGACTTTCGATATGCCGGCCGCTTTCACGTATGTCTGGTAGGCGCTGATCGCGCGCATCGGGCCTTCCGCGTCTATGATCTCGACGAGCTTCTCCTTGATCGCCTGTTTGTCCTCGTTGCGAGGATCGCTTAATGTTGTCTTAGGCCATTCTTTATAGGGCGCGATCGGAATATCGAACGCTTTTTCGCGGAAAATCTGGCCTGCGTGTTCCTGCGCGTGGTCGAGGAGCGCTTCGAGCCAGAGCCGTATGTCGTCCGGCGCGGCGCCGTGTTTTTCCGCAAGTCCGGCGGGTTCCGCGCCGTTCAAAATGTGTTCGCGAAGAATCGCGACTTTCTGTTCGGGCGTGATAGTTTTTTCGGTCTCTTCCATTCAGTCGATGTGACCTTTCGCAGTCGTTTGTGTTTTTACATCTGATAATTTTAGCGGAAATTCAGCGATTTTAGAAAGGCCGCGGCCATAAACCGGGCGGTCAACTGTCGCGGTTCAATAATTCTCTGAGGCTGACGCGGATCGCTGTCGCATAACGCGACTGAAATATTTTTGTATAGGCGCGCTTCAGAAGCCGCAGCCGGCGGGGCGAGGAGGCGCATGCCGGAGCTTCGCCGGATTGCGCTGAGACGGCTTGAGCCTCGGCGCGTATCTTTGCGGCTGCGGCCCCGTCAATTCCGAATTCATTTTCAATATTTTCAATCTTAAAACCGGTTATTTTTCCGGTCGCCGTGTTGAGAAGATTCCTGTCGTGCACGACCTGAAGCCAAAGTCGGCCTTTTGCGATTGATTTTCGTTCGTGCCATTCGCCGTGCACGCGGTTCATTATAGTCGCGATTCCGCCTTTTCTGACTTTTTCAATCAGAGAGATGAACGGATTGCAGTCGTATGACGTTTCGTAAACAGCGTCGCCGGCCAGATCGTAAAAGTAGCCGTGAATGAAATTCACGGGTTTGAATTTCTGGCCGTTGAATTGTTTCTGAATCTCGTCGATCGCGCTGAAATGGAGGGAATCGTCGCAGTCGAGACGAGTGGTGATTATGTGTCCGGCATCTTTCGCTTTTCGTTCGAGAATGTAACGGCGAAGTGAAGGCGCCGCGCTTTCGCCATAGCTGAGATCGACGAAAACCGGAGTGAAGGCTGGAAATGAGTTGTGATATTCGGCGATGATATTCCGGAATTTCGGAGGCGTTTCGGCGTCGAACAGGACGAGCCATGTGAAATTGCCGTTCGACTGATTTTTTACTGACGGAAAGCAGAAGGCGTCGAATAGTTTGAATCTGTGCTCCATCCAGTTGTCGCTTGAAGAATCGCCGGCTTCGCCGCGAGCGCCCGAGTAGAGCCCGACGTTGAATCTGGTAACGAGGTAATGTTCGAAATTCGGCATTTGCTTCAATCCCGCAATTAATGCGATTAAGCCTTACTGTTGAGTTTTTCGCCGAAAAGCGCTTTTTTGAAAAGCGCGATGTCGTTTTTCGTTAATGGCCTGATAATCAAAACCGAGGCGATGTAGGCGAAAGCGCCGGAAGCGATCGGTATCAGAACATTGAGGCCTTGCGCTGAATAAGCTGAACCGTTGAATGAAAGAATGTCGAAGAATTTAAGCCCGAGCGAGAAATGAGCGGCGGCGGCGGCGGCGGCGAGAGCGAAAGTGAGCTTGAGAAGAAAAACGGCCGCCGGGAATTTTCTGAACGGGCGCATGATAGTGAAGTGGACCCAGAGAATAAGGGTTCCCGTGCTTGCGACCGTCGAAGCGGCAGCGCCTTCGATGCCCCATCTGGGAATGAGGAATGAATTGAGCGCGATGTTAAGCAGCACGGTGCAGGAATTGATCTTAATAAACTGTTTTTGTTTTTCGATTCCGATCGCGAACAGGGAGTAGAAGGTTCCATAGTTAATGAATAAATAAGCCGCGCAAAGAATAGACATAGCATGAGCGCCATGCGCTGACTCGGGGCCGAACACAGCGGTGAGGAGCGGTTTTGCGACGACGGCGCCGCCCACGTAGAACGGCAGTCCGACGAGGGAAAGAAGTTTGAAGGTTTTCTCGTATGTTTTTTCGAGCGCGCCGGGTTCTTTAGCGTAAAACCGAGTGATGACCGGGAAAACAGCCGCCGAAAGAGCGAGCTGAACGAAGCCGACGCTTGTAAGAATGATAATGCCGGATTTATAAAGCGCGACGGGCGCGGAGCCTTTTATGAACTTGAGCATCACGATGTCCACGTTGTTGTGAATCAGGATGAGGAGAGACGCGACAGCGTAAGGCCAGCTTTCGGAGAGCGCTTTTTTCCAGTAGGCGGCGTCGATGCGCGGAAGCGCGAAGCCGGTTTGCCTGAAAACGATGGCGGCAGCCGGGATCATGGCGGCCGCAAGAGTTATGCAGTACCACACGCCGACTTTGAAAGCGCTGTCGCCGCTGCCAATCAGGATGATGACAAATCCCGCCGCGAGGACGGATTCGAGGATGGATAGAAGGGCGGCGTACTGCATCTGTTCCAAGCCCTTTAGAATCGAAACGAAGAAGGACATGAACGATCTGCCGATGATGTACAGGGAAAAAATGTAAACGGCGGTTCTTGCGTGGCGGTCGGAAGTGAAGGCGAGGGCGATGAAAGTAAGAGCGAGCGCGGAGCAGAACAGAATCATTTTCAGGGGAAGGATTTTTGCGATGTAATCGCGGGCGCCGTCGCGGTTGGCGGCCGTTTCGCGGATCGTATAAACCTCGAGTCCGAGGTCCGCGGCGAATAGAAACAATTGCGGGAACGAGCAGGCGAAAGAAAAAATGCCGAATTCAACGATGCCGAGGCGGCGGAAAAGAAGTATGTTAACGACAAAACCGAGCGGCCGGCTGACGATGTTGTCCAGCACGAGAAAGAAAGTGTTTTTCGCGACCCGCCGCGATATTGTCATTTGGCGTTTTCAACTCATTCAAATAATATAGCGGTAAAAAGAGCCCCGTCTTTTTTCACGCTCAAGCAGCGCCGGCCTTATTCCTTCGAAGCGATCGCTGTTATGCGGCTGCCCATCTTAATCGCGTTGGCTGCTGCTGCTGCCGCTGCGAACACGAGGCTTTCAATCGCGTGGCCGGCGGAAACCGATGTGGATTCCCGCGCCGCCGTCTTTATTGTCTCGGAGCTCTCCGCGACAGTCAGCGGTTTCTGAGGATATTTGCGGATGCCGAGGTCCGAAATCAAGTGCCGCAGGCTTTCGCTGTAACCCATTTTATATGGGCCGATGTCCGAGCCTTGAACGATTTCGAGAACGCGCAGACCTCCGCGCTCAAGCGTCGCCCGCAGCGTTTTGGGAGTGAATTGGTAGAGATGTCTCGGCGTGTCAACACCCACCCAGCGTTCGCCGAAAACGCGCGATTCCAGACTCGCGAAGTTCGGGACTTCTATCATTGCGATGCCGCCGGGCGATAGAAGTTCATTAATGCGGCCGGCTATCTCAAGCGGATTATGCACGTGCTCGAATACGTGGTTAAGCGTGATCGCGTCGAAGAAACCGAGTGGGAAATCCGCGTTTTCGACGTAACCGTGAAAGACATCGAGTCCGAATTGTTCGCGCGCCGTTCTCGCGGACACTTCCCGCGGTTCCACTCCGTAAACGGACCAGCCGAGCTTTCTCATGTAGACAAGGAACTGCCCGTCGGAGCAGCCGACGTCGAGCAGTTTGCCGCTTTGTTTGCGATTAAGCAATGGCCGCGCGCGGCATTCCATGGACCGCTCAATAGCGGCGGCCTGTTTGTCCGCCGCCGCGCCGCGCGCCGCGAACGCCTCGGGATAATAACTTTGCATCTCTTCAGGCGTCGGCCTCGGGTCCAGATACGCAAGTCCGCATACCCGGCAGCGCACGAGCGTGAACTCGCCCGGCAGCCGCCAGTTGCGGTCCCGTGTTTTGAATACAGGCGCGGCGTCATCTTTCCCGCATAGCGCGCAATTCATGTGTTCCATGGCAAGCGCATGTCTTTCATCCGGCTTTTTCGCGAATAATACGAATTCTCGCGTTTACGATGTTATACATATACTTACTCTGCCAGCAATTATACAATGAAAATATAATATATGACTAAAGCGCGTGTGAAAAATGGAGACGAAAAACGCGCAGCGCCGGCGGGACTGCCGGCGTATTAAGCTGCGCATGCCATGCCCGCCGCTTGTGCCGCGCTTTTCAAAATAATCGCAAAAAAGCAAAAGCCGGTTTCAGAGATATATTCATAATTTATCCAATTGCTGAAGAAAAGAAATTTCAGGATTCTCCGCCTGCGATTTCGCGGCGCTTGATAACGCGAGCGGGCACGCCGCCGACGATAGTATACGGGGGCGCATCCCGTGTGACCACGGCGCCGGCGGCCACCACAGAGCCCGGTCCGATCGTAACGCCCGGCAACAACACAGCGTGCCCGCCGATCCACGATTCGGAGCGAATGGTTATGGGTGAAGAAATAGAGTCGAGATTGCGCGTTCGGTGGTCGTGGTTCACAGTTGTGATGAGCACGCCAGGGCCCACCAGCACATGGCTTTCGATGGTCACCGGCGCATTGCCGTTCGCGAAGATGCGTGTGCCGGGGGCAATCCACACGTCGTCGCCCACGAATATCTTTGACAGGGGAGCCATGTAGACGCCCGGGTTAATAATGCAGAAGTTGCCCAGTCCGCCCATGCGCTGCCGCAGCATGCGCATTCTCATTTTCGGCGGAAGCAGATTAAGAACAAAGTAGAAAATATGATCCTTATACATCAAATCGCTGAAGGCGGCTACTTCCTCGCGCTTCAGAAACTGCGGCTGTGGGTTGTTGTTAGGATTGTCCAAGAGTTATTCTCGTTTCAGGCCCTTGGCGCGGGCCGGCAATCTGTTTGCGGTTCGAGAACTGCGATTTCGTTCTTCATATCGCCGCCATGCGGAGATAATATATTTTAACCGCAATTCTTCGGATTTTATCATATTGCCTGAAAATTGCAGGCAAGGCGCTGTTAGCCGGTGAATTCACTTTCAGGCTTATCCTAAGGCTATTATGTCCCTTGATTGTGAATTGTCAGCGTATTCAGGGGGCTTTTTTATGGAGCCTTAAAACCCGACAGTATTTTACTGATGAGGCCATAATAAATTGGCCGATGGATGTTTGTTTTCGATGATGTGAAGAAGGCGTTTTCGAAGCCGCTATGCCAAAAAGCGACGGCTGTTTTAAGAAATAAACGCAGTTTGAAAACAAATTAATCAGGACCGGCCCGGCGCCGCCGGCGTTTGACAAAACACTCTTTCAATATATAATCAAATTTCAGTAGGATGGAACTAAAAAATAATTCGATGAAAAAAATTTCAATAATAATTCCATGCCATAACGAAGAAGAGAGCCTCGGCATTCTTCATTCGCGCCTGGCAAAAGTCATTGCCGGCCTGGAAGAGGAAGTTGAGGTCATCGTAATAGATGACGGGTCGACGGACGGCACATGGAAAAAGATCGCGGACATCCATAATGCGGACGGCAGGTGGAAGGCGATAAGGTTTTCGCGGAATTTCGGCCATCAGACGGCGGTGTCCGCCGGCCTCGACGCCGTGTCCGGCGACGCCGCGATTATAATGGACGCCGACTTGCAGGACCCGCCCGAAATCATCCCTGAATTTATCGGCAAATGGCGCGAGGGATACGAGGTCGTTTATGCGGTTCGGAGAGAGCGGAATGAAAACTTCGTCAAGAAATTCTTTTACAGTTTGTTCTATAATATGCTGTCGGTTCTGACGAACAATCAGATACCGAAGGAATCAGGCGATTTTGGCCTCATGGACAAAAAAGTCGTCGATCAGATAAGAAGCATGCCCGAGCACAACCGGTTTGTGCGCGGGTTGAGGGCGTGGGTCGGATTCCGGCAGGCCGGAGTGGAATACAAGCGGGATAAACGTATGGCCGGGGCGACCCAGTACACGTTGAAGAAACTGATCAAGCTGGCGATAGACGGATTTTTTTCGTTTTCGTTTTTGCCGCTCAGGGCGGTGACATGGCTTGGAATTATAGTAACGGTCGTATCTTTCGCGGGCGCGGCGTTCGCGTTGTTGCAGATGGCTTTATATGTTCGGTGCGCGCACGCCGGTTATGGGGCGGTTCCGAAATTGCCGCTGACTTTGATATCGATATTTTTCATCGGCGGCGTTCAGATGGTCTGCCTCGGAATCATAGGAGAATACATCGGCCGAATATACGACGAAGTAAGAAACAGGCCTCTGTGGGTTGAAAGCGAAAGATTAGGGCTGTCCTCTCGAAATAAAACATAATCCTTCACTGCGGCGGGAGCGTCTTTAGGGGAATGGAAATCCGAGCCCGGGAGGCGCGATAGGCGCGTCATAATAATCGAAGGAAGCGGGATATGAATCAAAAGTCGGGAGCGGCAAACACGCAGCGCGGAGCGGAGAGCGGAAAAAGGCGCGGCTGGCTTCTCCTGATCGCGATAATATCGGTTTATCTCGCCGCGTCGTTGTTGACATATGACAGACGGCCCGAGTTCGGCGACAACTTCGATTATATGCTGCTGGCCCGCGCTCTGAACACAACCGGGAAATACGTAACGATATACAAACCCGATCAAAAACCCAACATGCACTATCCGCCGGGATATCCCGCGGCTCTCGCGGCGATAACGAGGATATTTTCCGACGACTATCAGACTTTTAAATTCTTTTCCATATTCTGCGGGGCTCTGTCGCTTACGGGCGCTTACGTGTTTTTGAGGAGGCGGATGAGCGCCGGACTTCTGGCGGCCGCGCTGATAGCGGCGTCGGTCAACATGACTTTTTTGGCGTTCATGCAGTTTGTGGCGTCCGAGGCGTTTTTTCTGGCGGTGATGTTCTGGGGCCTCGCGCTCATGACAGAGCGTCCGGAAAAAGCGCCCTGGCTGCGTTTTGTGGCCGGCGCGGCGCTTATAGCGGCGGCGGCGCACATTCGGTCCATGGGCCTGTTTCTGCTTCCGGGGCTGGGTTTGTACTTGGCATACCGGCGCTCGGCCGTCCGTCTCGCGGCGCTGATTCTCATTTCAATTGCGGTTATCGGCCCTTGGTTCGTCAGGAATTACATCAGCGACAAGTCCGCCGGCGCTTATGTCAAAGAACAGCTTCTGGTTAGGAATCCCTACGATATGGACGCCGGGCGCGCGAATGCGCGGGACCTCGGAGTCCGCTGGGTGAAAAACTTTGTCTTTCAGGCGGCGTTCGAGTCTTCGGCATTGCTTGCGCCGCAGGTTCAAACAATTGGTCTGGACAAGTGGGTGAAAAAGGGGATTATCCACAGGGACGCGGACAACGGGAAAATGTTGAAGGAGCTGTTGGCGCGTCGTTCGGCCGTAGCGCTTTTCGCGCTTGCGGCGATTGGGGCGCTCGCATTGGCGGCGCTCGCGCTTATGGCGCGCGGCTATGCCGCTGATTTCAAATCAGGAGCGACCTGCGCGCATTTCATTGTTCCGGTTTTTATTTTTCTGACATATTTCTGGCCGAATGTCTGGATGCACATCCGGCTGTTGCTGCCGGTTTTCTTTTTTCTGTGGTTTTATGCCGCGAAAGGATTGGAGGGCGGCGGGCTGCGGCCGAACGCGAAACTCGCGGCCGCGGTTATGGGGATTTTAATAATGGCAGGCGTTCTCGCGCTCGCGCCCGCGGCAAAGAGAGCTTCCGCGGAGAACGTTTCGCTTCTGAAAGAAGGCCGTTTCGCGACCGGGATTCCCCGCGAGAACGAAAGCTTCACAGGCGCCGCTCTGTGGCTTAAACGCAACTCGCCGGAAAAAGCCCGGGTTGTGACTATCAAGCCGGCTATTTTCTATTACTACTCAGGACGCAAAAGCGAGATATTCCCTTATACCAGAAAGCCCGTTCTTTACCGAATGATACTGGATGAACGCATCGATTACGCCGTAGACGATTCGTTCGGGGTCACTACACGAATGTTCATGAAGCCGGCGATAAAAAACGCTCCCAAGGCGTTTATCCCCGTTTACAAAAGCGCCGACGGAACCGTTTCGATCTATCGTATTGATAGATCGAACATTCCGCGCCGCTGAGAAACATTCCGTTCCGCTACTTCTCTGAATCGATAAGGAATTCGGATGCCTTCTGGTTTATGAGGTTGGCATGGGCGATGGCTGAAGCCGCGATATATTGAGTGATGGATTTTCTTACTTTGACGGCCTGTTCGAGGGCGTCGTCCGCGCCGGTGATGTTTGATATAAATTCGCCGGATGCGTTCTTCTCGATTTTAGTGATATTCGACAAGCGCTGGAATTGGTTGATGAGCGTGCGGACCTCGGATCTGTATCCGACGAGTTTGTCTATGGCGCTGTCGCAGCGCGTTACGGAGATGGCGGCGAAGTTCTGGTTAGAAACGTTCAGGTCTTCGATTCCTATGTTGACCGGCATAACGGGCCGCAGCGCGAAAGTGAGCTTATCGCCGTTGTCGGGTCCAAATTGCGTTGAAACTCTCTGAAGCGCCGATTGTTGAGCGCGAAGCGTGTTCTGAATGTAGTCGAGGGCCGGGTTGTTAGTCAGTCTCGTCTGTTTCGAGCCGTCCGGGAGCATGCTGTAAATCTCATAGGCGCCGTTACGGCTGGTTTGAAAAATTATTCTGTCGTATTCCGGGGACCAGGACATATAGAGATCATTGGCAAGAGGATTGGGCGAGAGGAGAGCCTCATTCGTTCCGTCGCTGTTAACCGAGAAAATCTGCCATTTTCCCGCGACAATTCTTGAGAAGAAAACCTTGTCGCCTTCGTACGACAAGAGAGGCGCCCATTCGATGGCGGCATTGCTTGTCACTCTGAACAGGCCCGTTCCGTCAACGTTGACGGAGTAAATATCGGAGCCGCCCGAGCGGGTCGACTGGAAAGCGATTTTCGAGCTGTCGGGCGACCAAACCGGCGCGGTGTCATCCGCAACATTATTAGAAAGGTTTAGCAGGCCGCTTCCGTCCGGGTTCATTACATAGATATCATTGTTTCCGGTTCTATTTGAGATGAAAGCAATTTTCGTGCCGTCAGGAGACCAATAAGGCTTATAGTCATTTGTGATATTGTTTGTCAGCCGCTTCACTCCGGTTCCATCGGCGTTGGCGGTATATATCTCGTTGTTGCCGTTCCGTTGGCTTAAGAATGCGATTTTACTCGAATCAGGAGACCAGGAAATAACATCCAGCCCGTCCGTCGCAATGTTGTTTGTGATGTTCGCGCTGGTTTGAGTTAGAAGGTCGTAGATGAAAATTTCCATGTTGCCGGTCTCCGAAGATGTGTAAGCGATTTTAGAACCGTCGGGAGACCACGAAGGGTAGTTGTCGGCTGTCGCAGCCGTTGTTATCTGAGCCAAATACTGGCCGTTTTCATCCATATTGAAAATGTCCCAGTTGCCTGTGCGCAGGGACATGAACAAGATCTCTTCCTGATCGAGGGATTTGACGCTGTTGAACGCTGTTTTTTTCTGAATTTCAACTATGTCCGCGAGAAATCCGTTTATTCTCACTCGCGCGTCCGCTTTTTGCGCGGCTGACATCGAGGCGTCGTTTTTAACTTTTGACGCGATCTCTCTTATCCGCAGGACAATGTCGACAACTGACTGGAAAGACTCGTCCTTCACCTGCAGAAGGGATATGGTTTGCTGAATGTTATCGTAAGCCGCATCGAGGCTTTCGACACGCGAGCGCGCTATGTTCGCCACGCCGATCCCGGACGGATCGTCTTGCGCGCTGTTGACCTGCAAGCCGCTTGAGAGCCTTTTGAGGCTCTTGCCAATCGTATTGTCGCCTGTCAACAGATTGCCGAGAAGCTCGTTCAAGTTCAGAGATATCGTATCCATGACCGCCTCCTAAAACATAGGTTGAGGGTTTTTCAACCCACAACCTCAACTCCGTGGCCGGGCGTCCGATCTCAAACCCGTCCTCAAAGCTGAATCCGATGGCCGGGATAGCCGCCCGGCTGTGGCTGGTCCGTCCTTGGACTCGCCGTTCTGTAATGACGCAGGAACCCGATACTAACGAGTTCCGGCCTCGTTACACACGACAATAGAGAACGGTAAACATAATGTGTTGTGGTTGGATTGATTTTCGTAACTTCGGAACCGACCGGCTAATCGATTCTTCATAAAGATGTTACACTATTATTATATGTTCGGACATTAAGTTGTCAAGTCAACGCAATATTGGAAGGCACGGTAATTAAACCCGGATTCGGGCTGAATCAATCGTCAGGGCTGCAGCCGTTCCCGGAATTATCTTTTGTCTCGCCGTTTCTCTTTTTCTTTGTTAAACCCATCAGAATCGTGATAATCAGGAAAACGCATATCGCCTGCCCGAGCAGAATAGCCATGTTTTCCATTGAGCAAATCGTTATGACCACGGCGCTCAGCCCAAGAGTCAGGTTTATAAAATAGATGAAAACGACGACTTCTTTATCTGTGAAGCCGTGGTCTGAGAGGCGGTGGTGAAAATGGTCTTTGCCGGTGAAGTCGACCCATTCGCGGAAATTGTGGACTTTCCCGGTTGAAATCCGCTCGATCGTGGTGTGTATCATGTCGAAAATCGGAATGCCGAGAATCATGACGGGCACGCTGAACGAAACGAACGGATTGCCGTTGGACCAGTGTCCCATCAGGCCGAAGCAGGCGAGAGTGAATCCGAGAAAAGTGGCGCCGGCGTCGCCGAGGAAAATCGTGGCCGGCTTGAAGTTGTGAATCAGGAATCCGAGGGAGGCGCCGCAAAGCGTGATGGAGATGTACCCGAGAAACGGGTTGTTCAGCCTATAGGCGATAATGAAAAATATTCCCGAGGCGACTGACGTCAAACCGGTCGCGAGGCCGTCCATGCCGTCGAGAAAATTCAAAGCGTTGGTTATTCCGACGATCCAGAAAATGGAAAGGGCGATGCTGATAATTCTTCCCCACAGGGTGAAAGGGTAAAAATCGAGACGGACGCCGAAGTAGATTGCGATGCCCGCTGCGGCGATTTGTACAAGCAGCCGGAAACGAGCGGGAATCCCGCCGGTTTTGTCGTCAACCGCGCCGACTACAAGGATAAGGCTGGCGCCGATGAACGTTCCAACCATCTCCCTGTCGAAGCTGAAGTGTAAGAGGTGCGCCGAGAAGAAAGCGATGAAGACGGCGATGCCGCCCAGCAACGGGGTCGGAATCTTATGGATTTTTCGCGGGTCCGGATGGTCGAGCGCTTTGATTCGAATTGCAAAGAGCCGCACTAAAGGCGTCATCAGCGCCGCGATGAAAAAAGCCATGGCGAACAGATGGAGTTGCAGGAGAATTCCGTTTTTGCTTGCCTCCCGGTTTATCAACGGCAATGCCAATATAGCAATCGCAACCGGCGATATCGGCACAATAACTTTTCGAAACGTTTTTATCATCTGCTGAATTGTCTCCCCTTGCCCGTGGTTCCTTCGCTAATTATTCTCTCGGCCGAGCTTTTTGATTTAGCGCGCTTTTTAAACTATTTCCACTTTTTTTGTAAAATCAAACAAAATAACAAAATTTTATAAATATTCAACACATAATATGCAGGCTAAGAGTTTGACAGATTATGAAAAGCGATTGCTCCAATTGGTTTGTATCTCTTTGTCTTATGCGAATTCAATGCTTCAAAAACTGATGTGATGAAGAGCCTGCCGGATATTTTTCATTCCCGGTTATTTCTTTTGTTTTAATATCAGGTCCTTGAATTGGTTGGGTTTTGAGACGCCGTTGATTTGAAGCTCGATGCCCGCGGCCGCTGATGTGCCGATCTGGATGTCGCCGATATTTACAATTTTTCCGATGAAGTTCTGGCGCACGTTCAGGCTGCGGATGTCTTTGATGTCGATGTTCGTCGTATCGGTCGAGGCGATCCCTTTTTTAACGATTACGCTCCTGTTTGTGACGATATACGTAGCGACTTTTGAATTGACCCAGATGAAAAACAAAACGAGCGGAATCAGGGCGAGCGTGATTAAACTAAATGCGCCGAGTTTGCCGTAGCCCAAAACGGCGATAGCGATCGACAGCGGAATGATCAGCATGGCGCGGAACTGCGTCCAGAATGACGGGTGAGCGGTCAGAAGCGGCGCGCCGTCCTCTGCCGGATCTGACAGCTCCTTTCCGCAATGTTTGCAGATGATCGCCGCGTCCTGAATATCTTCGGCGCAATAAGGGCATTTCTTCATTTTTCGGCCTCCGGTTGTTGATCCATTTGCATTATAAGGCGCTTGCGGCCGTAATGTATAGCGGCGGTTGTTGATACCGAACCATTTTTTTCTCCGCGCCTTTGCGTCTCCGTGGCTAAGTCTTAACCATTTCCGCGATCCAGCGCAGTTGCCAGAGGCAAATCCGGGATTGTTAAATTTAAGATTCTTCTCTTCGCTCAGAATGACAACGGGATGAGATATACCGGAGAAATCTATTTCGCCGCAGTCGCGGGCCTGATGAAAATCTGAATTGCGCGGGTTTTTGGCGTTTTGTCCGCCCAGAGGCCTCGTCCGGCGAGCTCTTGATTAATCTGATCGAAAGTTGTCGTCATGGCGCTTGAGCATGGAAACTCGATGCTGTAGGCGAAAGCGGGCGGTTCGGCCGGCGCTTGAGCGGCTGAGTCTTTGGAGCCGATTTTCCACCATTTTTTCTTCTTTTTAACAGGCGGGTTGGCTGCGGCCGCCACGGAGCCTGTCGCTGCGGCGGCGGCGGGTTCAATTGCCGCGCCCTGGTTTCCGGCCGGACATTCGGGGCAAAGCAGCGCCCAGTTGGAATTCGGCTGCGGCGCCGCTTCATTTTTCGGAACGGCGAGGGCTCTCGCCGCGCTTGCGACTCCCGAAGCCGCCACCGGGCGGCGGTAGATAATGCCGCCGATATTGTCAGCGATAGCGGATTGCTGCCCCTCGGGTCCAAGGATAACCTTTGCGGCCGCGGGGAAAGTTATGCCGAGGCTTATGCCCTGAAGAATAAAAAACTCCTGAATGGCGGCGGCGTTGCCTGGGAAATCCGGAGTGATTTCGAGCCTTTTGGCGATGCGGCGCACGCTCGCGTCGATCTTATTCTGGTCGCCGCTGCCTGAAAAGAGAAAATCGATATCGGAAGAATCTATGGGTTGGAGAGTGTAAATGCCTTTAATAATTGCGGGCCCCGCCGGGGCCGCCGGTTTCTGGCCTCAGGCGAAAACGGCGGCGCCTTTGATGAGAATAAGCATAACGGCAACCGCAAACAACGTTTTCTTTGTCATCAGTCGTATTCCTTGCGCTGTTTCGCGCCGAACTTTCATTCAGACCCCGCCGGGGCCTGCTTCATCTGGTTCAACAGCCCTTCCCAAAAAAAGAAGAGATCAGCATTATAGCCGACACCAGCATCAACCCTATGATAATTATTTTCATTTTCCCAACCCTTTGCAATTGATTTGCCAAATTCCCCTCACAGCGAGTATAAAAATTATTTTCATATCGTCCAATCCGGATATTATTGTTGTTTCGTCGTTCTGATGGACAGTGAGACGCGGCATTAAAGGGACATTGAAATACAACAACGAATTCCCGGATTCAAAATCCGGAAGCCAACGCAGAAGATCGCAGACTTGCCCCCATTTCTCCGGCGATGTTTTATTCCAGATTCAACTATTTGCTTGCCGCCTGAAATCTGATGATGCGTTCTCATGTTTCAAAAGAATTAAAAAACTTCTCATGTTCGTACGCTTCTGTATAATGTTAAAGCGGTAAAAAATTGAAGGGCGCATTGTGGCGTGGAAATGAATAGAGGCAAAGAGATGGTTCATGCGCGGATTATAGTTCACATGAAAAAGTTGGATGGAATGAGAGAAAGGCCAGGGCTACTGCGAAGAGGCAAACACGAGGATAGCAGGTTTTTGAACGGATTATGCAAGACGGCCTCTCTTAGAAATTTCGCCGTCATGACGAGCGCTGTCTGCCTTCTTCTGATTTTAATTAACAGCGCCAAAGCCGATAAAGGATCAATATCGCCGGGACCAACGCGGTTTTCCGAGGAATCTCAAATAGCTATCATTATGCACAACGGCCAGGAAGAGGTTCTGATGCTTGGAACCGAATTTACGGCTGAAAAAGAGACGGGCATTTTGGAGTTCATACCATTTCCTTCGGAGCCGGATGTTAAACCGGCCGGCGCCGCCGCATTTACAGAGATGACGAAATTGCTCGACAAAAAAGGAATCGAGCTTTTGAACAGCAGCGACATGGTAAAGGGCGGCGCCGCCGGGAAAGCGCCGGTCGAAATCATGCTGAGCGAAAAAATCGGGCTGCACGATCTAACTGTAATCAAGATAAATAATATATCCGAATTCACAAAATGGGCAGAGAGCTTTTTTGCTCAAAAAGGGATTGAAGTCACAAACGATCTGAGCGGCTTTTATAAAAATGCCGAAGATTACGTTTCGAGAGGTTTTGTCTATTTCGCGATCGATTACGTCACTATAAAGACAGAGAAATATACGGTCGAACCTCTGATATACAGATTCAAAACGGATAAGATCTATTATCCGTTGAAGACCTCGAACGTAGTGGGAGGCGCAGGGCTTGTCGACCTGATAATCATCAGCCCGGGGAGTTTCATAGGCGATGGAACAGAAGGCCTTTTAGGACCGGGCGTGAATTTTTATTCGCCGTACATAAAGCTGAGCGAGTCGCCGGGAGTAATCTTCGAAATCAGCAATTCCGAGAGGATTGACCCGGAGGAACTGGGTAAAGTATATCCTGAAGCCGTCAAGTTTTTCTCCGGCATGAAAAAACCGTATATTCAGGTGTTGAGTTACCGCGGACCGTACGTTTTCAAGAATGACATTCTCTTTGATCCTGCCAAGCTCGCCCCTAGAAATTATTACTGGCACAGCATCGGCGGCTCATATCCCTGGGAAACCACATATTATTTAATGCCGGGAGAAGATGCAGCCCCGATACAAAAGGAACAAATAAAAAACAGGAATAAGCCGAAAGCGCTTTCGAAGAAAGACGCTTTAAAGATTCTTAAAAACATGTCCTACCATATCCTTATGGGGGACGAAACAGTCGCGCTCCGAAACGGAGAATACAAGAGACTCGATTCGATCGATAATTACCTGCGGGTTTTTATAAATAATATCGAATTAGGCGATCTCGACGGCGACGGCATTGGCGATGCCGCGGTTGTAATTGTTTCGAGCGGCGGCGGAAGCGGGGCATTTTTCGAATTGACAGTTCTGCTTGGCGACGGCAGGCTGTACACGCAGCAAGCCTCGGCGATGCTTGGCGATAAAATCAAGGTGAAGTCTTTAAAGATGAAAAATGGAACAATCATTGTGGATATATTGTCTCATAAGGAGAATGACCCGGATTGCTGTCCGAGTCTGAAGGTCGCGAAAAAGTTTAAATTGGCCGGCGGTTCGGAAGGCGCGGTATTAAAACTGCAATGAGAATAAACAAAATATGACAGAAGGCGTAATGAATATTCATTTGCGCGCGCGGTCATACAAATAATTTCAACACGACACCGGAGGCAAGCATGAAAGGCATTTCAAAACTTTGCAGAATGAATTCGATCGTATGTATGGCAATTTTGTTGGCGGCGCTCTGTGTTTTTTTTACAACGCCGAAAGCGCGCGCCGATTTCTCGGAAAGCCAGAGGCAAACCGGAGAATCGGTTCTCGATGAAATACTCATGGGGCAAAACAGGTTTCTCATAAGAGTCGCAAGCGGAGGCTGCACGGATAAGACATCATTTAAAGTGGATGTGAAAAAAGAGGAAAACGGGTCGAAAAAGCCTCATTATTCTCTCACAGTCATACGGATAACGCCGGACGCATGCAAAGCATTATTGTTCGAAGGAGCGCTTGTTTTGTTCGATCTTGAAAAGGATCTGGGGTTGAAAGGCGATTTTACTTATACGGTGACAAACAGAGTGTTATCTTCCTCGATTGCTCCCCGGCCCGACGAATCGCTATTCTCAATAATTGAAAAGAACTTCACGGATGCGTTTTTCCCGCAGATCAATGAAGTCCATCCTGAGCCTTATGAACAATTTGTTATGGACCACGGCTATTTTTCATGCTTAATCCCCGCCTCGTGGAAGCTCGAAAGAGACCAGAGCGGCGATGAAGAAGCCGGCATCTTCGAGATAAAGTTGAAGAAAACGGACAAGGCAAAACCGGAAGACGGAGAAAGCTATTTTTTCCCCGATCCTCTCATTTATGTCGGATATTATGCAAAAAACAACGACCAGAAAAAGACTTATGAGAACTTTATAAAAGATTATGAAGAGTTGGCCGAATCGAGAAAGGGAAGCGATAAATCGCATTTCTCGGCGCCTGTGAAAATTGACATCAACGGAATTGAGTCGACGGAAATCGAATACGAAGTGTATCAGGAAATTCCGAGGGGCCCGTTGTTTCAGTCTGAGTTTTGGCTAAAGGAAAAATTCATAATCATCAGGGCAAAAGAGGGCTTTTACGTGGCCGCCTATAAAAGCCCCAGGGATTTTTACGATAAATACTCCGCGGCATTCGATGAATTAGCCAAATCATTCAAACCCGCAAAATAAAGAAGCGCGATGCGAAGGGCTTAAACCCGGTTTGGGGTTTCCGTTTGAAATCTGAATCTTCTTGCCTCGTCCCCATGCTTTGCGCGAGAAGGCAAAACAAAGCAGTGACCGCAACGGAGAGAGAGAAGGCTGTGATGGCTTTTCACATGATGAAACGCTGGAGAGCATATTGCGAGTCATTAATCTGCGCTGAAGATCAGGACTCATCGTCGCGCCACAGAGGGCAGGCGGTTGATGCGTTAAAAGAACAATGCTGACCTCCCTGAAGGCGGCAGCATTCCAACGTCCGCGCATTAGAGGACAAAGCTTTTATAACGCTCCGGATTTTGTATGGTTATCATGTCCCGCGTGAGGACAAATAGCGGTTCGGCTGCATGGTATCAGGCCGTTAAGTAAAAAGTCCCAATATTTATTTTGAGTTGCCTGTTATCAGTCTTTTTTCATAGGCGGAACGCGGCCTGCAATAATTTCAAAGCCATTTAAATTTTAATTTCGCGAGGATTTATGTTAGAATTCGCAATTGTTGTCGGCAAGCAAACTATTGGGCCGGAGAGAACGCCGGAATTTCTCTGGTTCGAAAGCGAATGGCGCCGAACATGAAGCCGACATCGGGAAAATCGTGAAGATAATGACATGCGCGACTAATGCAGCTCCGCTTTTCCGGCGGCGGCCTGTTAGCAATAATATACGAGGAGATTCAACATGGATGACAAACTCTACGACCTGACCAAATCACACGCATTGTTCGCGCGCGCGCAGGACTTGATACCCAACGGCATCTTCGGCCCGAGGAACCCGAATTTCATGGTAGGCGGCCAGTACCCCTGCTTCTTCCGCGAAGGCTACATGGGGCATGCGGTGGACGTCGACGGCAACGACTACATAGATTTCATGTGCTCGTTCGGAGCGAACCTGCTCGGCTACAGGCATCCCGCTATCGAGGAAGCCGCAAGGGAGCAGATGTCGCGCGGCGGTCTCATGACCATGCCGATGGACCGCTGGGTGGAGGCGGCCGAGTATCTCACAAAACACATTCCGCTCGCCGATTTCGTCATCTTCGCGAAGAACGGCTCCGACGTGACCACATGGTGCACGAGAGTAGCGCGGGTGCACACCAAGCGGAAGAAAATTCTCATGGCCGACGGAACTTACCACGGATTCCACGACTGGTGCGTGCCTTCCTCCACAGGAGTGCACGACCTGCACCGCGCCGGAATTATTTCATTCAAATATAACGACGTCGAAAGCCTGCGCAAGGCGGTCGAAAGCAACAAAGGCGAAATCGCCGCGATAATACTGACGCCGATGAGACACGAGGCGTTCAGCAACGTCGAGTTGCCGGTCGACGGCTTTTTCAAGGAAGTGCGAAAAGTGTGCGACGAGGAAGGCATCGTCTTCATCATGGACGACATACGATGCTGTTTCCGCCTCAAGTTCGAAGGCTCGCACGAATACTTCGGCGCCGAGCCCGACTTGGTGACAATCGGCAAAGGCATGTCCAACGGCTACCCGCTCTCCGTGGCCTACGGCAGGGAATCAATGAAGAAAGCCGCCTGCAACGTTTTCTTTTCCGGAACGCACTTCTACAGCGGCATGCCTCTCGCCGTCATGCTGACCTGCCTCGAAATCGTGCGCACGGAAGGCGTAATCGATAAGATCAACAAAATCGGAACGCTCCTCAAAAACGGACTCCTTGATCTGGCGGCGAAACACTCGGTCGACGTCACATACTCCGGCCCCCCGTCCATTCCGTTCATGAACTTCAACTACCAGAACGCATTCGTGTTGCGAAACACTTTCTGCTCGAACGCCGTGAGACGCGGCCTTTTTCTGCACCCGCACCATAACTGGTTCGTCTGCGCCGGCCACACTGAGGACGACATCGCCCGGGCGCTCGAAATCGCAGACATCTGCTTCGAAAAAACAAAGGAACTGATCTGAACCGCAGTCAGGAGGACAACATGGACAACAGGTTTTTGCACTTCGGAATAAAATGCTCGGATCTCGACGAGTCGCTGAAATTCTACGTCGATGTGATGGGATTCAAAAAGCTGTATGAACTGCAGGTCATGGGCAATCCCTGCATATTCGTCGGGAACGAAACGGTCGAGATAGAACTCGAGCGCGCGAACTCGAATGAAGCGCCGCCGAAGAATCCCGTAATGTTCGGAATGGGCCATTTCGCGATCGAGGTTGAAGACATCGACGCGAAGGCGAAAGAACTGGCCGCGCGCGGCGCGCAGTTCATGATGCCGCCGTTTCAAATCCGGCCCACTCGCAAGATTGCCTTTATCAAGGCGACGGACGGCGTTCTAATCCAGCTTATTCAGGATTTCCCGGAAACATAATCCCTCCCGGAGCGATAAAAATGGAAATGAGAAAATTAGGAACGCAGGGTCTCGAGGTTTCGAAGATAGGGCTTGGCTGCATGGGCATGTCGGATTTTTACGGCGCCGCTGACGAGTCGGAATCGATTGCGACAATACACCGGGCGCTCGATCTGGGCGTTAACATGCTGGATACGTCGGACATGTACGGCCCTTACAAAAATGAGGAGCTGATCGGCAAGGCTATTCGCGGCCTGCGCGACAGGCTCATGATCGCCACGAAATTCGGGATATTGCGAACTGCCGATCCGACTTTCCGGGGCGTGAACGGCCGGCCGGAATACGTGCGCGAAAGCTGCGACGGCTCGCTCAAGCGGCTCGGCGTCGACTGCATCGACTTGTACTACCAGCACCGCGTGGACCCGGAGGTGCCGATCGAGGAAACCATCGGCGCGATGTCCGAACTCGTGAGCGCGGGCAAAGTGCGCTTCATCGGTATGTCCGAGGCCGGCCCGAAAACCATCCGCCGCGCGAATACAATCCACGCCGTCAGCGCCCTGCAAATGGAATACTCGCTCTGGACCCGCGACCCCGAGGACGAAATCCTGCCGCTCGCTCGCGAACTCGGCATCGGGTTCGTCGCCTACAGCCCGCTCGGACGCGGCTTCCTCGCCGGAAAATTCAAAAGCGAGGAAGATTTCGAGCCGACCGATTACCGCCGTTTCACGCCACGCTTCCAAGGCGAAAATTTCAAAAAAAATCTCGAACTCGTGAAGAAAATAGAAGAACTCGCTAAAGAACGCGGCGTCACTCCGGGCCGGCTCGCTCTCGCCTGGGTTCTCTCTCGCGGCGCCGACATCGTTCCGATCCCCGGCACAACGCGCCTCAGACACCTCGAGGAAAACGTCGCCGCGACCGAGATGCGGCTGACCGAATCCGAACTCGCGGAAATAGAAGCGGTGTTCCCGAAAGACGCAGCAAGCGGAACCCGCTACCCTGAAGCAATGATGAGCTTTCTCGGATTGTAATTAGAACTATCCCGCGCTTTTCACCAACGGGGAACCGTCATATTTATCGCGCAATATTTCGTAATCCCATGGATTGGGCGCAGCATGCTGCGCCCCTGCGCTTTACAACTTTTTTCTCCATATAGCTTCTATATCAGCGGCGCTGAGAGGTTGCGCATTGTTGGCGACGTTGACCGGATTTGCGACGGCGGTCAGCATCGGGATGTCCGATTCCGAGACGCCGATGTCGGCGAGTTTCGCGGGAGTTCCGTGAGTCAGGCAGAATTCGCGAACGACGGCGACGGCATCCGCTTCGTTCTTCGCGTTCAGAGAAGCGAGAAGTCTTTCCTTCCGCCCGCCGGTAAAAGTCGGCATGTTGAATTCGAGGAATTCAGCGAGAGTGAATGCGCAGGCGTAGCCGTGCGGAAGATTCCAGCGCGAAGTGAGCGCGTAAGAAAGCGCGTGCGAGCCGGCGGTTCCGGTGCTTCCGAACGCGAGGCTTGCCGTCATGGAAGCGTACATCATTTTCGAGCGGGCTTCGAGGTTCGAGCCGTCGCTGATCGCCGTGGGCAGCCATTTAAGAACGATGGGAATTGATTCGAACGCGTTCATGTCGGAAAGCGGCTGCCCGTTATTGGCCCAGAGCGCTTCGAGCGCGTGCGACAGCGCGTCGAGTCCTGTGCTGGCGGTCTGGTATGGTGGCAGAGAGAGAGTCAGAGTGGGGTCGAGCAGCGCGGCGGCGGGCCATGCGCACGGCGCGGCGATTCCGCATTTCAGGTTGTCGTGCGGGAGCGTTACGACGAAGTTGCCGTTGACCTCGCTGCCTGTGCCGGCGGTTGTCGGTATGGCGACAACCGGTTCGGCTTTCGGACCCCATGTGCGTTTCCGCAAAAAATATTCGGAGATGTCGCCTTCGTGCGTTCTCATAACTCCGATGGCTTTTGCGGCGTCGAGCGGCGAGCCGCCGCCCAGCCCTATGAGCAGTCCGCAGTTCTCGGCGCTGTGCAGAGCGATCCCCTCATTCACTATCGCCGCGTCTGGATTCGGCGGCACCTTGTCGAACAGCACGGTTCGGTCGGCGCCCAGCATTTCGGTTATCCGGCCGGTCACTCCGGTCTTGTTCATGATTCCGCTCGAATCGGTCACGAGCATTATTTTTCTGTCGCCAGCGAGCGGGTTAGCGACTCCGGGAAGCAGATCGAGCGCTCCGGCGCCGAAATGCACGATTGTCCGATGAGTATATTTCCATATTTTGTTCGCCATGTTTGTTTACCGCCTTTCAATCATGCAATTCTATTGCCTGCCCGCGCAGGGTGTCAATAAAAATATCGAGACGCCGCATGTTGTTGAAAGCGAAATGAAAGCTGAATGTTTAACGCCGGACCGCCGGAAATTCCACGAAAAATGAGGCGCCCTGCCCGAGGCCTTTGCTTTCAGCGCGTATTTTGCCACGGCAGTTTTCGACAATGAGTTTGGCGATAGGCAGGCTCAGGCCGGAACCTTTCGCGTGATGGGTGATGTTCGCGATTGTGAACGGGCGAAAAATTTCGTCCGCGAGCTCGACGGGAAACCCGTCTCCTTTGTCGCTAACCGTCAATGTGACTGTTGATTCGTTCGCGCTGATTTCAGCGAGGATTGTTTTTTCGACGCGCGAAAACTTGAGCGCGTTGTCCAGCAGAATCCGAATCACTTTCGAGAGCGATCCGGCGTCGCCCCTGACGAGGCAGGGCGCGCCTGAGCGCGAGATCCGGAAATCCACATCCGTTTTGTGGAGAGCCGGCGTCGCGTCGGCGACATTTTCCAGAATCACGCTCAAATCCGAAACCGCTGTAAGATCGAAGGCGGTTTTCGACTGTTCGTTGATGTAATCGATCCCGCGAGTCACAAAATCAAACAGCCGTCTGTAGCTGTTCTGCGCCACGGCGATCAGCCTCTCGTGGCTGTTCTGAAAATCGGTCCGGTTTAGCAACTCGATGGCGACGGACATGCTCGTGAGCGGAGTCTGCAACTCGTGTGAAATGAACGTGAGAAAATCCGACTTGAGGCGGTCGAGTATCTCCAGCCTTTCGTTGGCCTCTTTGAGCTCCATGGTCCGCTCTTCAACCTTTCTCTCAAGCTCGTCGTTCAATTTCTTAACGTTGTCATACAGCTTTTTCATACGGAGAAAGTTTTTAATTTTCAGATTCAGTTCGATGGGATCAATCGGCTTGCTGAGAAAATCGTCGGCGCCGCTCTCAATGCCTCTGCGGCGCGAGTCCGTGTCGTTCAGCGCCGTGACCATAATGATAGGCCGGTTCCTTTCTTCCTCTTTCAGCCTTCGGCAAGTCTCAAATCCGTCCATGACCGGCATCGTTACGTCCAGCAGCACAAGGTCGACCGCCGATTCCGAAACTTTTTCCAGAGCTTCAATTCCGCTTATCGCTTTTATTATCTCGCAGGGCAAATCCCTGAGGAAACGCTCATAGAGACGCAGATTCATTTCCTCGTCGTCGACAATCAATAATTTGCAATTCGTTATATCAGGCATTTGCCCGCGGCTTTCTTCGGGGTCTCGCAATATGAAGAAAATTCAACCAAGCCCCGCCGAATCTCCGTAGCGCAAAAATCAGAAGTTTAATTATTGGATATAATTATAGCGTTTATTGATAGATTGACAATTTCATCCATAAAGTTATGAGGCGCCATTTTACTCACATTTCCGAATGCGCTTCTTTCGCCGTTCAGGAGAATAAATCGTTCAGTCCGCTCAAAAAATATAACGGCGGAATAAATAGTTCATTGAATTATTAGAGTAATCCTGAGTTTTTGATATAATTCATTACCAATTCGGGCAATTCGCAGGCGGAACGGTCCGCCGAAACTGGGAGGAAGCCATGATTAGATTCGAATCTTTTGATTTAGGAAACCTGATGCGCTGTTTAGTCGGCGCATGCGTGATCGGAGTCGCGGTCTCAACCGCAACGCTCGCCGCCGAGAAAAGCGCCATAGTGACTGTCGGCAACGCGCGATTCACGGTCGTCGCGAAGGAATGCATACGGATGGAATATTCGGCCGCCGGGAAATTCATCGACGAGCCGTCCTATTTCGCCGCCAACCGCAGCGCGGCTTATAAGGATTTCAAGCTGACGAAAAAAGGCGGCTCAACCGTCATCGACACCGGCGCGATCAAGCTTGAATACACGCCGGACGGTAAATCGTTCTGGAAGAATAATCTGCGCGCGGAGATAAAAAAAGGCGCCGGAACCGTCGAATGGCTGCCGGGCATGGAAAACAAAGGCAACCTCGGCGGCACGATCCGCACGGTTGACGGCGTGATGGGGCCTGTCGACCTCGGCGAGGGCGTCGTCTCGCGCGACGGCTGGTATCTGCTCGACGATTCACAAAGGCACATTTTCACAAAAGACTGGGTAGCGGAGCGCCCGAAGAGCGCCGGCTCGGACTGGTATCTGTTCGGCTACGGCTACGACTATGCCGGAGCGGTCAAGGCGATGACGGCTATCGGCGGCGTGACGCCGCTGCCGCGCAAATACGCGCTCGGCGCGTGGTACTCGCGCTACTGGCCGTACTCGTCAAAAGAGTATCGCAACATAGTCAAGGAATTCGAGCGCGAGGATTTCCCGCTCGATGTCATGGTAATGGACATGGACTGGCACCGCGACGGCTGGACCGGCTGGTCGTGGAACCGCAAACTGCTGCCCGACGCCGAGGAGTTGCTGAAATGGGACCACGAACAGGGTCTCGCGGTCACTCTTAACCTGCACCCGGCGGACGGCGTCGGCCCGCACGAGGACGCCTACGCACAGTTCATGAAGGACATGGGAGAGGACCCCGCGAGCAGGAAAACGATCACTTACGACTCCGGAGATAAAAAATATCTCGACACTTTATTCAAAGATGTCGTCGAGCCGCTCGAAAAAAACGGCGTCGACTTCTGGTGGCTCGACTGGCAGCAGTATCCAAACACGCTCAGCGTTCCCGGCCTGACAAACCTCTCATGGCTGAATCACTATTTCTTCACGCATACCGGCGAAAGCGGGCGGCGCGGACTTTCGTTCAGCCGCTGGGCCGGATGGGGCGATCACCGGCACCCGATCCACTTCTCCGGCGACTCGCACACAGGATGGCCGATGCTCGCTTTCGAGGTCCCGCTGACCTCCACCGCCGGAAACATCGGCGCCTTCTTCTGGTCCCACGACATCGGTGGACACATGGGCCCGCGCAACGAGGAGTCATACACCCGTTGGGTGCAGTTCGGCGCCACTTCCGCCGCGCTCCGCTCTCACTCCACCCGCTCTCCCGAACTCGACCGCAGACCTTGGAAATACGGCAAATGGGCCGAAAACTCAATGCGCATTTCCTTCCACCTGCGCTCTGTCATTTTCCCTTACATCTATTCCAGCGCATGGCAGGTTTTCAACGAATCCAAACCGCTCAACCGGCAGCTTTATTTCGATTATCCCCAAGACGATAACGCCTACAAGAATCCTCAGGAATATTTCTACGGCGACGCTTTCCTCGCCGCGCCGATCGCCAAACCAGGCATAGGCAAAAAACGCGTCGGCTATCAGGTCGTCCGCTTCCCGGACGGGCTCTGGTACAACTGGTTCACAGGCGAGCGCTATGCCGGCAAAACGGAGATCGTCGCCGCCGCGGACATCAACGAGTTCCCGCTCTATGTCAAAGGCGGTATTCCGGTCCCGATGCAGCCCTACACGAACCGAATGGCCACCGCGCCGCTCAAAAATCTCGTCGTCCGCTGCTATCCCGGCGAGGACGGCAAAAAAGGCGCGTTCACTCTCTATGAAGACGACGGCATTTCTCCCGATTATCAGAAAGGCGCCCGCGCTCTGACCGAACTGAGCTGTTTGCGCAAAGGCGACAAGTATGAAATCACCGTCTCGGCGGCCAAGGGGACTTATAACGGACAACTCAAGAAACGCGCGTACACAATCGAATTGGCGGGCACGAAAAAAGCGGCGTCCGCGACTGTCGACGGCGCTGCTGCAAAGATCGTTTACGACTCGAACGAGGGAATCAACCGCATCAGCGTTCCCGAACGAGCGATCGGGAAAAGCGTGAAGGTGAAAGTCAGCGCCGCTCTCGCCGACTACAGCGCGCTGAGCGCGAAAGCGGCCGACCGCCGCGCGGCCGGCATCCTCGGCGAGAAGTACGAAAACATGCCGCTGAAAAAAGCGATCGACGCTTACGCATCCGCCGGCAAACCTGACAAAACGACGCTCGACGCTCTCTTCGCCGTCGGCGGCGCCTCCTTCTTTACGAAGAACGAAGGCGTTTATATTTATAAAGGGCCGGAAAATGTTTATTTCTATGTCCAGCCGGGGCTTTTCGACAACAACGCGTTCAAAGTCAGCGTTGTGGATATCGTCGGCGACAGCGAGAAAGAGGTTTATTCCTCCGATAAGAAAGCGGTCGCGCCGGAGCGGCTTTCGCTTCCGGGCCTTCCGCCGTTCGACGGCGCTTCCGTCGGATTCGGACTTCCCGCAAAACGCATCATGAAAATTTCTTTCACTGTCGAAGGCAAGCCGTACTCGCTGATCGACACGATTACCGCCAAACGCAGTTGGATCAACAAGTGGAACGCCGTCGGCACTTTCCCTTACGACCGCAGCGGAAAGCTTGCCGATCAGAAATTCGGACCGGAACTTGAAGATATTAAACTTAACGCCCGCTATAAGGGCTTCATGGATAAACCGGTTGTATGGCGCAAAGCGAAAACCGAAGACGACGATACCGTTGATTTTCAGAAACATTTCTTCGTTCCGGTCGACGGCAGGATCGCCTACGCGGCGGCGTTCATTTATTCCGACGCGGCGCAGGACGCGACTTTCTGGGTGAACAGCGACGACGGCGCGCAGGCCTGGCTGAACGGAAAACAGGTTCTGTTGTCCGACGTTTCGCGCTCGGTTGTCGAAGGGGCTGACGAATTTTCCGGCGAACTGAATGCGGGCCGAAACGTGCTGCTCGTTAAAATTTCGCAGCAGAACATGCAATGGAAATTCAAGGCGGCGCTCGAGGTTGCGAAACCGATCAAGCTTGAATGGAAGTAGGGGAAAACAGTAGATAGTAGGTAGGGGCGCAGCATGCTGCGCCCAACATTTGAATGAATACAAATTGGGAAACGCTCAAGATGTTGGCGACAACACATTCCTGACAGTTTGATGTCATGCAAAATATATAACTCCGTCATTCCCGACGGAGATCGGGAATCCAGAGGGGACATGACGTCGGGGGTGGCGTTTTCTGGCTGGGCGGCCGGGTTAAACCTAACTCAATTGTCCGCATTTCGTGACTGTTATGAAAATCTCAGAACATTTGTATTTCTATCGCGGCGTCGAACATATCTTTCCCGCATTCGGAATGTATTCCGGCAATTCGAGCATTATCAGCGGGGACAGCCTGACGCTGATCGACCCCGGCACGGCGGCAGGCGTACATCTCCGTTCGGTGAGTGAAAAGTCGGTGCGCGACGGATTGCGGTTCGGCGACATCAAAAAGATTCTCCTCACACATGCGCATCAGGACCATGCCCCCGCAGCCCCTTTCCTCGCGGAAGAACTCGGCGCCGACATACTCTGCCACAAACTCGAAATCCCCATGCTCGAAGACCCCGCCGTCTTCTTCCGCGACGAATACGACGCCTTCACGCTCGGCAATAAAGAAATGCCCCGCCTGCCCGAATGGCTGACAAATGCCGGCGTTTTCGTCCTTTTCGGAGCCTTGAAGCCGCACTTTGGAGCCGTCGCCGTTTCCGAGGGGACCGTTGTCGATGAAGCCGCCGGAGCGACCGTCGTCGAACTGCCCGGCCACCGGCCCGGCGAGATCGGCGTCTATATCGCCCGCGACCGCGCGCTCGTCACCGGCGACATCATAAACTGGCGCCGCTACAGCCTTCCCTCGCTCAACATGCCCGTCTCCGACCTCGATATGACTGTCGCCTCTCTGCATAAAATGCTAAAGCTCGACGTCGAAGTCATTGTGAACGGACACGAGAATTTCGTCCGGGGCGAAGCGAGAATTAAGAAATGGATATCGGATGTTCTGTTGTGGTGCGACCGGTCGCGGGAAATCGCCGCACGTGAAATCGGACGCGACCCGCGCTTCCCGCTCCTCAAACTCGGCCGGATGCTGATCGACAATAATGTCGAAATTCCGTTCTACGAAATAATCCCTATTGCTCACACCGTCCTGAAAAGCATCGGCCACGCCGAACCCTGCAGATTGATTTGAAATTATTTGTTTTTGCGTAAGTTGATATACGAACTCAAGACGCCTGCATCGCGATGTGTTCCTTTTTCATGCATCGGTCCATGATGACATTCAGGCCGACGGATTCGGCTTTCTTCGCCGCCTCGTTGTTCACGATGCCTTCCTGCATCCAGACCGTTTTCACGCCCGACGCTATCGCCTCGGCGACTATCGCCGGCGCTTCCTTCGGCGGCCGGAACATGTCGACCACATCAATACGCTTGGGTATCTCGCGCAGACTGCGATAGACTTTCCGGCCTAATATTTCGTCAGCCGCCGGGTTCACCGGTATCACTTCGTAACCTGCATCCATCAGATATTTCCCGACTTTGTAACTTGCCTTATTCGGGTCGGCCGACATCCCGAAAACCACAATGACTTTCGCCTCTTTCAGGATCTTCCTGATTTTGTCGTCAGGCTGCTGATCGTAAACTATTTCGCACACTTCATGTTTTTTGTCCATTATTTCGGATACCCCACTGATTGCGCGAGAACTATTTTCTGTTCCTTGCGAAGGTTCAAAATCTTTGCGAGCGCCGCCTTATCCACGAGGCCGCGAACGAATGTCGAAAGGCCTTCCGACGCACAGTAAAGGTAGACGTTCTGGCTGATGAAGCCGGTGTCGGCCGCGGAATAAAGTATTCTGTCCTCTTTTGTCGCCGTGCCCATTTTTGAGAAATCGGCCACGTAAACAAGACTCACCGGCGCTTGAGCGGCATACGCCTGAATTCCTGTCGCCGCCCGGACGTCATTCGCCAACACCGGCGCCAGTTCGTTGTTTTTCGCGTCGTAAGTGAACAGGCCTTCCTGAAGCGCTACATAAATTTCGATCTCCTGCCAGTTCACCGCGGAGGGCGCGGTCCGTTTTCCCAACTCGGGCCGGTTGATTCCGAACGCGGCCCAGAGCAGGTTCGAAAGTTGCTGCTGCGTTAATTTCTTATCGCTGAAATCCCGCGACGTGCTTCGCGCCTTTAGCGCTTCCATCAGAGGCATGCCGCCTTTCATATCAGGCGCCGGCAGCTTGATCGGTTTCAGATCCTGCGCCGCCGCGCAGACCGAGAAAATCATCGCCGCCATCAGCGCCGCGAATATTGTTGTTCCTGTTTTGCTTTTCATAAGTGTCTCCTGTAGCGTTGAGTTTCTTTTGCTCAAAACGATTTCGATTAAATTTGGATTGCGGCGACGCGTCGCCGCTTTGGTGTCGGCAACATGTTGCCGACTGTGAAAGCGACATCGTGATGTCGCAGTCCAAATATCCGCATACTGTTTTTGTATCATTTAATTATAAATATTTTTTGCTGAATCTGACAACCTTATTTATTACGCCTTGCGGATCGGGGCCGAATCGAGCGAGAGCCACCACACCGGCCTATTCGGGAAACTCACGGCGATCTCGTCGTCTTTGCATTGAACGATCGTGCCGTAGCCGAGCGTCTCGTGTTCTATACGGTCGCCGGGTCTGAAGCCGCGTCCGCCGCGCCGCCGGTATCCGGGGCCTGAATCCATGTCCGAGTCGAGATCCGGCAGTTCGACGCTCTCGACAGTGAATTTCGATTCGATGCGGTTATACGCCCTGTCGTCGGCGTCTTCGAAAAAGCTTTCGCCCTTTGCCGGCCCGCCGCGCGCGCTTTTCAAAACCTCGAAATGCCCGCGTCCTATCTCTTCGATAAACCGGGAAATGTCATTGTTTTCCACTCTGCCGAAACGCAACCTCTGCCGGCAGGCGGTCATGTAAAGCTGTTCGCGCGCCCGCGTCATGCCGACGTAACACAGCCGCCGCTCCTCGAATTCTCCGTTCCGCTCCTCGACAGAAGTGCGGTGCGGAAGTATCCCTTCCTCCACCCCGGCGAGAAACACTATCGGAAACTCGAGGCCCTTCGCGCTGTGCAGCGTCATCAGCCGCACGTTCCCCTCGCCGAAATCCTCAAGATCAACATCGGCGACGAGCGAGACGTGCGAGAGGAATCCTTCGAGCGCTGGCTGCGAAGTCATCCGTTCGTACTCCGCGGCGATGTTAATGAACTCGTCGATATTTTCCGCGCGGTTTATGCCTTCCTCTTTTTCCGCCTTTTCGAGCGCGGCGTAAAAACCGGTGTCCTTCGACGTGCGTTTCACCAGTTCCGTGATTTTCATCGAGCCGCGCGACTCGTGCAGCGACTTGAGCGTTTTGATGAGCGGCAGCGCCTTGGGCGGAAACCCTTTCGGGAGCGACTTTTCATTGTCGAGAATGCCAAAAAGCGACCCGAACATGCGCGCGGCTTCCTCGACCCGTTCGAGGCTTTTCTTGCCGATCCCGCGCCGCGGTTCGTTAGCTATCCGGTCGAAAGAAATTATGTCCTTCGGGTTCTCGACGACGCGCAGGTAGGCGATGATGTCCTTGATCTCCTTGCGGTCGTAGAACGCCGTGGCGTTTATCAGCTTGTAGGGGATGCCCATCTTCATGAAGACATCCTCGAAGACGCGCGATTGCGCGCGGGCGCGGAACAGCACCGCCATGTCGTCCAGCCGGTAGCCCTCCGTCACGAGAAAATCGATCTCGCGCGCTATGAAGCTCGCCTCGTCGCGCTCGTCCCACGGGATGTGAAGCCGCACGGGGTCGCCTTCGCCGAGTTCGGACCACAAATGCTTCTCGCGGATTCCCGGATTAGATTTTATCAGCTCGTTCGCCGCGTCGAGTATCCGCTGTTTCGAGCGGTAGTTCTGTTCGAGCGCGACGACGACCACATCCTTGAAATCCTTCTCGTACGATATGATGTTGCCGACGTCCGCGCCGCGCCAACTGTAGATCGCCTGATCCAGATCGCCGACGACAGTTATGTTCCCGTCGTCCGAAACCAGCTCGCGCAGTATCTCGTACTGTATCCTGTTCGTGTCCTGATATTCGTCGACGAGAATGAACTGGAACCTGTTCTTGTAGCGGGTGAGCGTTTCTTTATCCTTGCGGAAAAGCACGAGCGTTTTGATGAGCAGGTCGTCGAAATCGAGCGCGTTGTTTTCGCGGAGTTTCTTTTCGTAGTTCATGGAAATGGCGGTGATGTGGTCGTTCAGCGGCTCGTGCATTGAGACGCAGTTGATCGGATCGATGTCGAAATTTTTCGCGCGGGAGATGACGCCTGCGATGCGTGCGGGCGAGAAATCGCCTGAGACCGGGAGCTCCATCGCGGTGAGAATTTTCTTGATGCAGCTTCGCGCGTCGGTTTCGTCGTAGATGGAAAAGCCGCCGTCGTAGCCGCCGAGCCTGTGGATGTTGCGCCGGAGAATGTAGTTGCAGAACGAATGGAAAGTGCTGAGCATGGCGCCGCCGGCGCGTTCGCCGATAAGCGAAGCCGCGCGCTCGCGCATTTCCTCCGCCGCCTTGTTCGTGAACGTCAGCGCGAGAATCTGGGTTGGAACGACGCCCAGCGCCTCGATGAGGTATGCGATGCGGTGCGTAATAACGCGGGTCTTGCCCGTGCCGGCGCCCGCCAGAATCAGCAGCGGGCCGGTGAAGTGTTTAACGGCTTCTTCCTGTCGGGGGTTCAGCCCCTCCAGAGGGCCGGTTTTCTTTTCCATTATCAGTATCTACTGCCCATTTTAGTTTTTGTCCGAAATCGTTCGCTTCCGTCTTCATGCGTAACTCGACAAGCTTTTCCTCGATGCTCTTCACATCTTTCTTTTGCGTCCGGCGGATATTGTTGTTCCTGAACATCAAGCGGATCATGACGAATATCAGGATAAACAGGCCGCCGAATAATAACGTCGCTCTCAACTTCTTTTACCGCCGGTTCCCAGTTATATGTTTCTCTATACGCATTGTAACCAAATCGCCGTCCCGCCACAAGCCGCCTCGCATCCTCTGGACGAATACCAATGAAAATTATAGAATGTTTATTCGCGCAATGGCGCAAACGGAGGTTTTATGGAAGCTATAGCCGCTCTTCTGCTCAAAAACGATTGTTTCAAACTCGACGGGCCTCTGCCCCAATCCGCTCGCGATGAGATCGCAAAAGCGGACCCGGCGATTTATACCGACTCGGCCTGCGCGCTCGGCGGGCAGGTCTATATGCTGAAAAAAATTCCGCGCGGGCGCCGGCTGCTCGCTTTCGCCACAGGCGGCTCCGAACCGGCCCCCGGCTTCTCCGGCGATTCGGCCTCCTTATCCGGCGGCATAACCGCCAAAATCTGCGACACCGAACACGCCAACTCGCTGCTCCTGCGCGATCTGTTCCCGTTCACCCGCCCGATGACCCTCGACCTCAAAACCTCGTTCGGCATGGGCGACCGCATCGGCAACGCGACCCCCGGCCACATCCGCGCCTCCAAAGGCTACGACTTCGCGCCCATTCTGCCCCAGCAGTCCATCCGCGAAATGACACGCACCGGCCGATCGCCGGAAAATGTCATGGACGACGCCTGCTGGGCCGTTTTCCAGTGCGGTTACCGCCGCCCGTTCGGCGCCGACGCCGACCACCTCAAAACAGAGGACGACGTCCGCTCCACTTTCGCCGCCGGCTTCACCTTCTTCACCATCGACCCCTCCGACCAATTGAATTTCGACGCCGACAACATGCCTGAAGAAGAAATCGACAAGGCATTCGACGCCCTGTTCAAAAACGTTAAAGACAAAGAGTCGTTGCTCGAACGTTACAGCAGGAAACTCGAGATCGCGGACCCCGAAACCGGCTTGAAAGCCGTGTTCTCGACTGAGCCCTACACCGTCAGGCGCATCGCCGTTAAGTTCCTTCAGGCGATCCGGCACACCGTGCGCATGTACCGCATTCTGCTCGACCTCGCGGGCAGCGCCGACCGCTTCGACTTCGAGATGTCGGTCGACGAAACGCCGAAACCCACAACGCTCTTCGAACATCTGTTCGTCGCGCTCGAACTGAAACGAAAAGGCGTCACGCTCCAGAGCCTCGCGCCCCGGTTCCCCGGCGAGTTCCAGAAAGGCATCGATTACATCGGCGACGCGGACACCTTCAAGGCGACGCTCGAACGCCACGCGCTCATCGCCCGCCACTACGGACCTTATAAGCTCAGCATCCATTCCGGAAGCGACAAGTTCAGCATCTTTCCAATCGTCGGCGAGGTCACGCGCGGCCTCTTCCACGAGAAAACCGCCGGCACAAGCTACCTCGAAGCCATGCGCGTCGTCGCCCGCAAAGCCCCCGCGCTCTACCGCGAAATTCACGCCTTCGCCCTCTCGCGCTTCGAAGAAGACCGCGCCTCCTATCACGTCACAACAAAACTCAGCGCCATCCCGGACGTCAACAAAATCGCCGACGACCATCTCGAATTCCTTTTCGACGCAATCGACTCCCGGCAACTTATCCACATCACATACGGCTCAGCGCTAACGCAACGCGGCGAAGACGGCAAACTCGTTTTCTATGACCGAATCATGGACGTACTCGACGAATTCGAGGAAGACTACTACAACGGCCTCGCGTCACACTTCGAGCGCCACATCAAATCGCTCGGGATACCGCCGCTGAAATGATAGCGTCTCTAATCTTCTCGCTTATGCGAGGTCTGTTGTTTTAATCAAATTTATGTGGAGTAGGCGGAATGTTGAACATATTTAAGTCCAAGTCCAAAGAAAAAAACGAAACGAAGGCTTTATTGGCCGCTCTATATTCAGTGCTGGGGGCCGATAACGAGGGTTCGGAACAGGAATTTGAGTTTTTTAACAAGGTTTGCAAAGAGAAGGGATTTGACAAGCAGGAGGTTTCCGAGGTCATAAGCAACAACTCAAGGTTATGCGTGGATGTTCCAACTAAAAGAGAAAAGCAGGAGGGTTTTTTTAGCTTATTAGTTTCCATGGTGATCGCTGATGGAACCGCTTCTCATAATGAGGTATTGCTGTTGGAGAAGTTCGCAAGGATGATGAAGCTCGCCGATACAGAAGAGGAAATCCGCGCCTATATTGATAATATCATTAAACAAACGACTGGGCAGTAAATTCGCATTTCAGCGCGGTCATGCGCTGATCCGGATAATAGACGCGCTCAACGAATTCGAGGAAGACCACTACAACGGCCTCGGTCACACTTCGAGCGCCACATCAAGTCGCTCGGAATACAGCCGCTGAAATAAGGTTTGGGAAACAAAGGAACATGCATCATCCGTCATTGCAAGTGTGCCATGCACAAACAGCATTTGTTTGTGCATGATAAAAAGAAACATGCACAAAGGAAATCGCTTGCCGCCCGATGCTGTAATAACATTTTTATTCAGACAAATTACGAATTAAGTATGCTGTCGCCGTGCTTCCCGGGATTCTCGGTATTCCCTGTCTCCGGTTTCCCCATGCTCTTATCCAGTAGGTTCATCAGGTTTATTATTTATTTCTGTTGTTATCCAATTATTATCGACTAAATCTGTAATCGCGAAAAATCTGTATAAATAAGTTTCAATATAATACTCAGGTAATTTATTTGTCCATGTGCCGATAGTAATCTTTCCATCAAGTTCTTTCGGCCAAGGACTCAAATCTATGGTCTTTTGATTTATTTCCCCATCAATTAATATTTCAACATATGTCTTTTCATTCAATGACCATCGAATAATGAAATGATGCCATCCAGGTTTAAGACTGTCACTTTCGTCGATTCTTTTGTCAATTACATCGCTAGCCATTCCAAATTCCCAATTTGCATTTATATGTCCCAGAAATAACATGTTTATATATCCATTATACTTTTCCTTGCTAATCGTATATCCTTTATTAGTATCATGGCCAAATATATGATGACTGCCTGGCCTTCTTATTCCACTATTTGGTTGGTTAACATATACCCAAACAGCTATAGTGGCTCGATCTGATTTTATAATATTACTATCGATCTCTTCATAATTATTTTTTTCTGCAGTTATAAATGTCGGATCTTTAAACAGCAAAGGTTCATATTGTGTGTCTTTTATGTTCGGAAGCTGATCTTCGACTGCTATCATTGGAATATCTTTATTATAATTAGGAGTTCCAAGTGCCCTTATAACCGGGCTATCAGGTTTATCGCCATCATTTAAACTATTAATGTATTCAGACAATTCTTTATAAAATTCGTCAGCTCCTAATTCCAATTCATATTTGATTACTCCAATTTGCTGTATATAAGATGGGATTGGATAACCTTTTTGAATAATTAATATAGTTCCTCTTTTTAGAGTGTGTCTTATTCCTAATTCATACATAACATTGGGATTATTATCTGTCAATACTGCTATAACTAAATCAGCCGTTTTCAATTGATATATAATATTGTCAGTGATATCCTGAGGCATCGCCTTAGACTTTTCACAGAAGTAACCATATGTTTCAACTTTTGGTTGTATGATCTTGTCGAAAAACTTTGTCCAATAATCTTCGTCATGGTTTTGGGTTTTTGAAAATGGCATTATCACAAAACATTTTTTCTTAGTGCCCATCACATACACATCCTTTCATAGTCACACGAAACACTGAATACATAATCTTCAGAATCCGGTGGACACATTCTTAAATTCATCCCGCTTCACTCGGCAATTCATTTGATTCTTTCATTCCATCATACCACAAATCGCTTTCTCTCAACAACCGTTCATTTAATTCTGCAAAAAGGCATGTGTCTTTTGCGGCGAAGCCGCTGCGGAGCGCCGCAGTTCGATGCCGCGAGGGTTTCAAGGCTGGCGGCGGCGAGACGCCGGTTTCCGATTCCGAGCAAATTTAAAGCGCGCGGGTGAGCGCCATCCGGCGCATGCTCCACGTTATGGCCGGTTCTTTGCTTGCCGTTCCGGCAAGTTCCGTCAGGCCCCGTTCGATGCGCGCGACATCGGCGCTGTAGTTCGCTCTTATGAATTCCGTGTCGCGCCATGTCGCGAGATTGAGCAGAAACATCTCCGCCGCCTGCCGGGCTGTCGCGGGCACAAGCCCGGTTGCGCTGTATTCCTTGGCGAGCCTGCCGCCGAACGCCATCTTATCCAGCGTTTCGCCGATATACAAAAAGTTGCCGTTTGCTTCCAGCATTGCGTCGACGACGGCGATGTAGTCGCGGAACGCCGGCATGCCGGTTGCGATGCTTTCGGTTTCCTCGAGAAGGATGCGGCCGCCGGGACGCAGCCGCTCGCTCCAGAGCAGCAGGCTTGCCTCGGGCGCTTTCAAGTGCGTGAGCAGCAGCCTCATGTAAATGAGATCGGCGGGTTCATCCGTGAAACCCGGCTGCGCGATGTCCGCGACGCGATATGAGATTTCCGGCATGTTTTCCGACGTTTCCCGCGCGCGGCGGATCGCAAATTCGGAGTTATCCCAGCCGATATAAGCGTCAGCTTCGACAGCCGAGCGAAGCGAGCGCGTTGTGTGCCCGACGCCGCAGCCGAGGTCCCACGCCGCGCCGATTTTCCCGCGAGCGCGGCCGCGCAAAAAGTTCTCCGTCGCCGGCGCGAACAGAGCGTTGAGTTTGCCGAGCCTTTCGGCGGCTATTTCCTTGCCGTCAAATAGATATGCCATGCCTGATATCCGATCCCGAAATGGTTTTTTCTCCCGGCAATTGCCTTAAAGAACATTTTACACCCGATTGCGAATTTTATCAGTTCAGCCGCGCGGTTCGTTATTTACTGTATTTAACGGCTATTAGTGGGCTTTCGCATCTTTACTTAGCGCTCGTTTTCATATAAACTAACGGTTCAATATAGATGGAGTTGTGAGCGCGTGACTGGTTGTCCAAGCTTAAAACCAGAGTGATTGCGAACTAAGCGGCTCAATATTTGAAATAAAAAAACAATACAAATAAATCTGGTGGAGGAGGAAGAAATGGATATTACAGCGGGCGAAATTATCATGGAGAGTCTCGCGAATCTGGGAGTGAATATCATATTCGGGATCCCGGACGGCGGGTACAACGTAATGTATAAATGGGTTCATTTTCACGGAGCCGAGAGGAATCTCAGGTTCGTGACGATGAGGCACGAGGCGGCCGGAGCGCACATGGCGGACGCGATGGCGCGAGCGACGGGCAAGCCGGGCGTAGTGATCGCCGGAGCGGGCCCGGGCGTCGCGAATCTGGTTTCGGGCGTCATCACCGCGCAGCAGGAAAACACGCCGATGATCGTGCTGACGACATCGCGCAGAACCGACCTGATGGACCCGCCGCGCGGCGGAATGCAGGTTGTGGATCACGTCGCGCTGTTCAAGTCGATCACGAAGATGAGCGCGCACGTCATGAGCTGGGAGCGCATTCCGGAACTGATCGCGACCGCGTACAGAACCGCCATTTCCGGGGTTCCGGGGCCGGTTCATCTGGATTTCTCCGAAGATATGATTAATACGAAAAAGCCGGAAGGCACGGTTACGCCGACGCAGGCTGACGCTGTCAAAGTCGCGCTTGCGGGCGCGAGCGACGCCTCGATAGCCGAGGCGGCGAAGATGCTCATCGACGCGAAGGCCCCGATGATTCACGCCGGCTCGACCGTCTGGAAAACAGACGCGACGGCGGAGCTGATCGAGCTCGCCGAGTACCTCGGCATACCGGTGTCCGAAACGCCGACAGGCCGCGGCTCCATGCCGGAGGACCATCCTCTGTGCGTGCCGCCCGTCGCCATGTTCGCGCGCGCCGTGCTCTCGCAGTCGGATGTCGTTCTCGCGATCGGCGTCAAGTTCGGCGAACTGGACTTTTTCGGCAAAGCCCCGCTCTGGGGATCGGCCGGCAAGCAGAAACTTATCCACAATCATATAGACCCCGCGCTGATCGGCATCAATAAGAAGGTCGACATCGCGCTTGCGGGCCATGCGAAAATCGTTCTTCCGCAACTGCTCGAAGCGGTCAAGAAGCTGACGCCGAAGCGCGCCGAACACCCGGCGGTCAAGCAGTGCCAGCAGATGAAGGAAATGGGCGAGAACGATCTCGCGTCGAAGTTCGTTAAGGGCACGTCGCCGATAGTGACGGGCGAACTGGTGACCCGGCTGCGCAAGTTCATGCCGCGCGACACGATTTTCTGCCACGACGGCGGAAACACGTCGCTGTGGAGTTCATACTTCAACAGATTCTACGGACCGCGCACGCTCATGTGGACGGGCGATTTCGGCCACCTCGGCACCGGCGTTCCGTTCGCGATCGGCGCGAAGCTCGCGATGCCCGACAAACCGGTCTGCCTGATCAGCGGCGACGGCGCGTTCGGATTCAACATGCAGGAACTCGAAAC